>JABWAM010000030.1 GCA_013360985.1 Verrucomicrobiia bacterium
GATGCCTCGCAGGAACGCCCGCTGAATCATGCGCTGCCGCGCCGCGAGCGCCGCGGGACTGCGGATTGCGTCGCGCGCGGCGTCGCCCCGGATGAAAGCCGCGTGCGCGCGTCCGTAGATATGCTGTTTCAACTGGTCGCCGACATCCCAGAACTCGCGGAGGGCGGCGTGTTTTTCGAAGAGAGACAGGTTCATGCGCTCTCAAAAGCCTTCACTCCACCGTGACGCTCTTGGCGAGGTTGCGCGGTTTGTCCACGTCGCGGCCGAGGGCGACGGCGGCGTGATAGGCGAAGAGCTGCAGGGCCACGTTGGCCAGCAACGGCGCGAAGTGGTCCGGCGCGGCGGGGATGGGAATGACCGCCTCCGCCTTGTGGGCGATCTCGCGGTCGCCCTCGGTCGCGACGGCGATCACCGGCCCGCGGCGCGCGCGCACTTCCTCGAGGTTGTTCAAGGTCTTCTCGTACATGCCGTCGCGCGGGCAGAGGAAGACGCTGGGCGTCCGCTCGTCCACGAGTGCGATCGGACCGTGCTTCATCTCCGCGGCGGGATACCCTTCGGCGTGGATATAGGAGATCTCCTTGAGCTTGAGCGCTCCCTCGAGCGCGACGGGATAGTTGAATCGTCGGCCGAGGAACAGGACGCTCGCCGCGCCGCGGAACCGTTGGGCGATGGCGCGGATCCGTTCGCTTTGCGCGAGGACCTCCTCGATTTGGCCGGGCAAGTTTTCCAGGTCGCGGATGAGGCGCGCGCCTTCCAGGGCGGAGAGGTGATGGAGCCGCCCCAGATAGAGCGCGAGCAGGGCCAACGCCGTGACCTGCGAGGTGAACGCCTTGGTCGACGCGACGCCGATTTCCGGTCCCGCGTGGAGATAGAGGCCGCCGCCCGCTTCCCGCGCGATGCTGCTCCCCACCACGTTGCAGATTCCCAGGACGCGCGCCCCTTTGCGTTTCGCCTCACGGAGGGCGGCGAGGGTGTCGGCCGTCTCTCCGCTTTGGGTGATCGCGAGGAAAAGTGTGTTGCGTCCAAACGGCGGATTGCGATAGCGGAACTCGCTCGCGTAATCCACTTCGCACGGGATCCGGGCGAACTCCTCGATAAGCATCTCGCCGAGCAATCCCGCGTGCCAGGAGGTGCCGCAGGCCGCCATCTGAATCCGTTCGACTCCGCGCAATTCGGCGGCCGTCATGTTCAACCCGCCGAGGACCGAGGTGGCATCCTCCGGGTTGAGTCGCCCGCGCAAGGCGTTCCGCAAGGTGTGCGGCTGCTCGAAGATTTCCTTGAGCATGAAATGCGGGAAGTCGCCCTTCTCGGCGGCGGCGGCGTCGTGCTCCACGCGGCTCACGGCGACGGTTGCCTCCCGATCGTCCATCCGCAGCGCTTCGAAATCGTGGGCGCGCACGACGGCAAGGTCGCCGTCCGCGAGGTAGGCGACCTCGCGCGTATGCGCGACGATGGCGTTGACGTCGCTGGCCAGGAAATGCTCCTCGCGCCCGATTCCGACGATGAGCGGGCTGCCTTTGCGCGCGCCAAACACCGCGTCGGGGCAATCTGCGCAGAGAATCGCCAGGCCGTAGGCGCCGCTGACCCGGCGGAGCGCGCGCCGCAGGGCTTCCAAGAAGGCCGCCTCCCCGTGGGCGCCCGCCTCCGCGTAGAGTTGTCCCAGGAGGCGCGCGAGCGCCTCAGTGTCAGTGTCGGAAACGAAGGTTTCTCCGCGCGCTTCGAGGTCGCGCCGAATTGCGGCGTGATTCTCGATCACCCCGTTGTGGACGACGGCGATTTTTCCCGTGGCATCGAGGTGCGGATGCGAGTTCATGTCGGTGGGCGGCCCGTGGGTCGCCCAACGGGTATGGCTGATGCCCACCGTTCCGGAGATGGGTCGCTCCGCGAGGAGCGCGGCGAGCGCGTCAATCCGACCCGCGCGTTTGCGCGTCTCGATTTTTCCGTCGCGGAGAAGGCCGACGCCCGCCGAGTCATAACCTCGGTACTCCAAGCGCCGCAGGCCCTCCACGAGCAGCGGCGCCGCGGGGCGCGTTCCGATGCAGGCGACGATACCGCACATAATTTCTTATCTCGTCAGGTCAGGTGACGCCAAACAACTCAATTTTCCGCGGCCAATGCTCGCATGCGCGCCCTCGCGGCGCGGGGGGATCTCGGAAAAGAGGATCACGCGGAGGCGCCTTTAGGCGCCGACCAGGAGTGGGCGGCGGGAAGATCGGGGAAGGGGTTGGCGCCGAAATCGCGTTCGGGAGGGAGACCGCGGAAACGCCAATCCGCAAAATCGAGGAGGGCGCGCCAGTCGTCGAAGGTGTGTGCGTGCGCCCCCTCGCGATACCAGGCGCCGAGTTGCGACGTTGCGCCGAGGAAACGCCAGACTTCCGCGGCCGCGCGTTGGCTTTGCCACGACCCCTCGGGATTGGCCCAGAGGTCGCCGCGCGCCTCGGTGCAGAGGAGCGCCCGCGGGGCGACGAGGGCTTTCACCGCGTGTTGATCGAACGGCATCTCCGTCTCGCGTTCGACGTAAGCCATCAGGCGCGGCGCGAACCATTCCGGGAAATTCTTGAGAATGCTGGCGAGGCGTTCCGCGTTTTCCCCCGGCCAGCGCAGGCATCCGGCGCCGCCGCAGCCGGAGTTGTTCGGCGCGGTGAGCGCGATGCGCGGATCGGTCGCCCCGGCGAGCAGGGCCGTTTTTCCTCCGCGCGAATGCCCCGTGGCGGCGATCTTTTCCGCGTCCACCTGGGGATGCTCGACGAGAAAATCCACGCAGCGATGGTACCCCCACGCCCAAACCGCCAACGACGCGAACGGATTGCCGGGGGGCGAAGGATCGGGACGTAGCTCGCAGCGGTTGAAGACCGCGAGGGCGTAGCCGCGGCGGAGGACCTCGGCGGTGATTTCGTCGCTGACATATTTCCAGCAGCCGTCACCGGTCAGGATCACCGGGAACGGCCCTTCTCCTTCAGGCGTCATCAGATCGAGGAGAAAGCGTGCGGGATGCTCTCCTTCGACGACGAGGCGATACTGGGCATGACGCGCGTTCCCAAGTCGGGGCACGCGATGTTCGTGGAGTTTCTCCGCGCGAAACGCGGCGGGCGGCGGAGGCAGTGGGCCGTATTCGATTTCCAGAACTTCGGCGAGGATCTCCGCGCGGCGTTGCGGCCAATCGGCGCGCATTCGCACCCGGCGGCCGTCCTTCATGCGGAAAAGATCGGGGAGTTCGATGCGAGGGGAGGCGTTCAGGCGAGATGTTGGGTTGAGGGCGGGCGTTCGAGAATTGGCGGATTTTTGCAAAATCCTCTTCTCATGATATGTTCCGATTGATCGCGCTTCAACCCTGACTTTCCACGGAGTTCATCCATGAAAAATCTCCTCCTCAGCCTGGCGTTCGGACTGGCCGTCATGCAAACCGGGTTTGCCGACGACGGTTCGAATGCCGTCGCGTGCAAACGGTCCTGCAAACGCGCGGCCGTTTGCGAAGCTTGCGGAAAGAAACCCTGCTGCTGCGACCCATCCGACCGCCAGGGCTGGAACTACAAGAAGTTTCAGAAGCACTAATCCGTCTCCAAGTTCGAGCTTGGAGTTCCCGATAGTCTCCGTCCCGCAGTGGGACGGATGATCGTTCTCTTTCGCCGGAGCGATCGTTTCGGCGAGAGAGGTCTTGCGGCATGATCTGCGCGCGGGAAGCCTCGCTCCTCCCGCAGGGTTGCGCTCCGCGAGTCGGGTCATCGAGCCGCCAGAGGCCGAGCGGTGACGCCGTCCATCCATTCCCCCTCGATGAGCACGGTCTTCGGAACGTCGGGAATGCCGGATATTCCGTGCTCGAGTTGTTCGACGACGAGGTCCACGGTCGCCGCGCCGACGCGCCAGGCGTTTTGCCGGACCCCGGCGATTCCCTCGAGGTCGGAAGACCACTCGAGGTGCACAAATCCGACAGGAGGAATCTGTCCCCGGGAGAGGGTGCGCAGACAGCGGAATACGGCAATGTCGCCGCTCAAGATCACGTCGGGGCGATGGCGGCGGAACCACTTTCGCAAAAGGGGAGCGCTGAATTCCGATGCGATCAACGGCGGGATCATGTCGTCCGCGGCGAGGCGGTGTTGCCGCGCGAGGAACGCGGCGCTCCAGTTGTAATCTCCGCGCGCATCGAAACGTTCGGAAAGCACCAGCCCCGGACGTCGGTAGCCGAGCTTGGCCAGGCGGCGCAGGGCGAGATGCATCGTTCGCGCTTGATGGTTCTCCGCCCGATGGAGGCTCGGGCGCAACAGGGAATACCCAATGGTGGCGGAAGCGAACTGATCCCAATCGAGGCTGCAATGGCCGCGGGGACGGGGGAGGGGAGCGATGAGCACCCCGCAAATGCCGCGCGCGCGTAAAATCTGACTGAGGCGCTGGCTATTCATGCCCGGCTCGCTCAGCCAGAACTCTTCGAGGCGGTAGCCCAATTGATCCGCCCGATGTTGCGCGCCCTCGAACGCGCGTCGAAACATGGGGCGCCGCCGCCATCCGTCTCGGGAAGGAAAGGCGGTGATGTACGCCAAAATGGCGGCCGGCGGCCGCGTGCGCCGAACGCGCAAGCTTCGCATGAGCGCCGAAATCATCGGGTTCGGTCGATAACCGAGGTTGCGGGCAATTTCTTGAAGCCGCGCCCGGGTCGCGATCGGCAGAGAGGGATGATTGCGGAGCGCGAGGGAAACGCTCATCCGCGAAACGCGGCCGGCGCGCGCGACGTCGGCGAGCGTCGGCCTTTTTTCTGGCGCTTTCATTTTACGAGTAAAATAACGACGCCGTTGTCAGCCGACAAGCCTCTTGGAAAATTCGCGGCATGGAAGCTTCTATCCATGCACATGGAGGACGTCTCTTCCTCGCGGGCGCGCTTGGCGAGGATGCGCATGTCGCCGGCGTGGCCCGAGCTCTTCAGGTCGCCAGCGAGGTCGGTTGGTCGACGATCGGCCTTGGTCCGTGCGTCTCGGTGCAAGGCTTTCTCCGGGCCATCCATACGCACCGGCCGGATCTCGTCGGAATCAGCTACCGGTTGACGCCGGAGACGGGCGAATCCCTGCTCGTCGAGTTGATCGCGGCGGTTCGCGCGGCCGGGCCCCGCAGCTGCCGTTTTCTCTTCGCGGGCACGCCCCCCTTGGCGGAGCGCGCGCGCGCCCTTCATTTTTTCGAGCGATGTTTCGAAGGCGGGGAGAGTCCGGAAGAGCTTGCGAATTTCTTTCGCGGAAAGCTTTCCGCGGGCGAGAAGGCGGAGGATTATCCACAGGACTTTCGATCGCGCCTGGCGTGGAAGGCGCCGTTCCCTTTGATCCGGCATCATTTCGGGCGGCCGACGATCGAGGAGACGGAACGTGGCATTGAGGCGATCGCCTCGGCCATGGCGCTCGACGTGGTGTCGTTGGGCATCGATCAAGATGCCCAGGAGAATTTTTATCATCCCGAGCGTCAAGACTCGCGGCGCGCCGGCGCGGGAGGCGTTCCTGTACGAAGCCCCGAAGATTACCGCCGTCTCTATGCCGCGAGCCGCCGCGGGAACTTTCCTTTGCTGCGGGCCTATTCGGGAACCGACGACCACCTTCGGCTCGCCGAGATGTATCTGGACACCTTCCGCAACGCCTGGTGCGCCACCTCGTTGTTCTGGTTCGGTCAACTCGACCGCCGCGGGCCTCTCGATGTGGAATCTTCGATCCGCGCGCATCAGCAGTTGATGAGGTGGCACGCGGAGCGAGAGGTCCCCGTGGAATTGAACGAACCGCACCACTGGGGCATGCGCGAAGCGTCCGACGTCATCTCCGTCGTGAGCAGCTTTCTCTCGGCGTACAACGCTCGGGCGATGGGCGTGCGCGATTATATCGCCCAGTACATGTTCAATTGTCCCGGCGGCATGTCTGACCGCATGGATCTCGCGAAGATGCTGGCGTGCGTCGAGATCGGGGAATCGTTGGCTGGCCCGAATTTCCGAATGCACCGACAGACGCGAACCGGTCTTTTGAGCCACCCGGTGGATCCGGACCGCGCGCGCGGACATCTTGGCGCCTCGGTCTATCTCCAGATGGCGCTCCGGCCGCAGATCGTGCATGTCGTCGGTTTTTCGGAAGCGCATCATGCCACGACGGCGGAAGAACTGATCCAGAGCTGCCGCATGGCGCATCGCGCGATCGCCAACGCCTTGGGCGGCATGCCGGATCCGACGGCGGACCCTGTCGTTCAGCGGCGCAAGGAGCATCTGATCCGCGAAGCGAAAGTCACGCTTGAGGCGATCCGACGTTTGGTGTCAGCCGGCGAATCGGAACCGTGGACGGATCCGGCCGTCCTTGCGCGCGCCGTCGCTTGTGGAATCCTCGACGCGCCGCACCTGCGGGGTCATCCCGCGGATCGAGGGGGGATGATCACCCGGATCCTCGATGGAGCGAGCGAAGCGGTGGATCCGCAAAGCGGCCGAATTCTCTCGGAGGATGAGCGTCTCCGCGGATTGGAGGCGGCCTGATGTGCGGTTTTGTCGGTTGCTTCCGGGAGGATCGCTCGGCAGGTCCGCCTTCGGTGGCGCTTCCGGTGCTGTTGCGAACGCTGCGCCACCGAGGGCCCGACGGCTCGGGCTTCCATCAGGGCGCCTCCGCCGCGTTGGGGCATGTGCGGCTTGCGATCCTCGATGTTGCCGGAGGCGGGCAGCCGATGGGTTCCGACGAGGGACGGCGTTGGATCGTCCATAATGGAGAGATTTATAATTTCCGCGAGTTGGGGGCCGCTTTGGAGGGGCGCCCCTTGCGAACTCGGAGCGACACCGAGGTGATCCTCCGTCTCTACGAGGACTTTGGGCCTTCGTGTCTGACGCGTTTCGACGGCATGTACGCCTTCGCGCTGTTGGACGGTCACGACCTCTTCCTCGCGCGCGATCCGCTCGGCGTGAAACCGCTTTACATATGCCGACGCGAAGGGTGGCTCTACTTCGCCTCGGAGATCAAGGCCCTGCTTCCCGTTTCGCCGAACATCCAGGAGTTTCCCCCCGGCCACTGGTATCATAGCCGGCAGGGATTGCGCCGGTTTTTTGATCTGAAGGGTTGGACGACGCCTCGTGCGCCGCACGAAGAGCCGGTCGCCGCCGTACGGGAAGCGATGCGGGAATCGGTGCGCAAACGCATGGTTTCGGATGTCCCCGTCGGCGTCTTCCTCAGCGGGGGGCTCGACAGCAGCCTCGTGGCCGCCCTCATGCGTCCGCACGTCGAAGAACTCCACTCCTTTTCGGTCGGGATGGAAGGGAGCGAGGATCTCGCGTTTGCACGGCGCGTTTCGGAACATCTCGGGACGATTCATCATGAAAAGACGTTCACGGAGGAGGAGATGCGCGCCGTCCTTCCCGAGGTCATTCGCCATCTCGAGTCCTTCGATTTCGCTCTGGTTCGGAGCGCGATCGCCAACTTCATGGTGGCCGAACTGGCGGCTCGCACGCTCAAGGTGGTCCTCGTCGGGGAGGGCGCCGACGAAATTTTCGCCGGATATCATTATCTCAAAGGACTGAGCCATCAGGAGTATGCGGACGAATTGATGAGAATCACCGCGGCGCTTCACAACTCCAATCTCCAGCGGGTGGACCGCATGACGATGGCGCATGGGATCGAAGGACGGGAGCCGTTTCTGGACCTTGCATTGCTGCGCGTGGCGTTTGCGATCCCTCCGGAGGTTCACCGAAAGGACAGGATGGAGAAAGGGGTGCTCCGTCGCGCGGCGGAGGGCCTGCTCCCCTCCGAAGTCGTTTGGCGGTCGAAGGAGAAATTCTCGCGCGGCGCCGGCTCGGCGCAGGTCTTCGAGCGGATCGCGGAACGCGAAATCGGCGACGCGCAATTCGAGCGCGGCCGCGTTCTTCCGAACGGCCTCCAGCTTCGGAGCAAGGAGGAAATGTGGTACTACGAGGTCTTTCGCCGTTTCTTTCCTGACAGCGTCGCCGCCTGCCTCGGGTGGACCGCTCAACCTCAAGCGAGATAAGGAATGATTAAAAAGCGTTACGCGGTGTTTGGCGCGGGCCACGGCGGAAAGTCGATGGCGGCCCACCTGGCGCTGATGGGTTTCCCCGTCGCGCTCTATAATCGGACGCCTGCGAACATCGAGGCGATCAAGGCGCGTCAAGGGATCATGCTCGATAGCTTCCCGGAGGGGCCTCACGGATTTGGGCGCCTCGACCTCGTCACGTCGGATCTTGAACAAGCGGTTCAGTTCGCGGACATCCTGATGGTGGTGGTCCCCTCTTCGGCTCATGGGGAGATCGCCCGCCTCTGCGCCCGGTGCCTTCGCGCGGGGCAGACGATCATTTTGCATCCCGGCCGCACCGGCGGCGCGGTCGAGTTTGTCAAAGTGCTCGCCGATTCGGGTTGTCAGGCGGAGGTGACCGTCGCGGAAGCGGGAACCCTCATCTATGCCTGCAGATCCACGGGGCCTGCTCAAGCGCATCTCTTCAGCATCAAGGCGGCCGTGCCGCTCGCCGCGTTGCCCGCCACGCGAACGGCTCAAGTGTTGGAGGCGGTCAATGCGGCATTTCCGCAATATATCGCGGCGGCCAACGTGTTGCAGACGGGGCTCGACAACATGGGCGCCGTGTTTCATCCGGCGCTCACCATTTTAAACGCGGGTTGGATCGAGTGCGCTCATGCGGAGTTCGAGTTTTATCTCGATGGGGTTTCTCCTTCCACGGCGCGCGTGCTGGAGGTGCTGGATCGCGAACGGGTGACCATCGCCGCGGCGCTCGGCGTTCGGTCGCACACGGCGATCGAATGGCTCGAACAGGCCTATAACGTCGAGGGATCGAATCTTTACGAGGCCGTCCAAAACAATACGGGTTATGAGGGGATCAAAGCTCCTCCCACGCTTGAGCACCGTTATATTTCCGAAGACGTGCCGATGAGCCTGGTTCCGATCGCCGCGCTCGGTCGGCGTTACGGCGTTTCCACGCGCGCCATTGACGCGATCATCAATCTCGCTTCGATGATCCATAGCACCGACTACTGGCGGCGGGGGCGCACGCTGGAGAAGTTGGGCATTGATGGGATGAGCGTCAGCGAGCTGCGGCGGTATGTGGAAGAAGGCGTTCGCGACAAATAGGTCGCTGGCTCGGCGACCTTTTGAGGGCAGCCTGAAGATCCAGGGAGCGTTCGGAAGGCAACGTCGTCGCGCGGAATCCGGACCGAAATCCGCTGTGCGGTCGCCGACGGCCGTCCGGCGCGGGCCGGCCGCGGCCGCGCTTGTGTTCAACGGTTTTTTCCTTCGAGCAGCCGTTTGGCCGCGGCCTGGACGAAGAAGATCGTTCCAAGGTCGCGGAGGTGGTAGGGGGATCGATCGGTGCCGTCCGGCGGGAGGACCTTCTCGAGGATCGCGCCCTTCACGTTCGGATCGGTTGGAGTGCGAAACTGGACCTTCATGCAGAAAGCCAGCGCGCGATCGGCCAGCGTCGCCGCCTCTTCGTCGCCGAACTCTCGCCACGCGTCCCAGAGCATCATCGCCGCGCACGCCGCGCCCGAGGTCGCGTGGCCGAACGAGTCGGTGCTGAAATCGCGGAAGGTGCCTCGGAGAAGGCCGCCGTCCCGGCGAAGGGCCTTTCCATACCACGCGGCGGCGCGGCGAAATGCCTCGCGGAACCGCCCATCCCCGGTCGCCTTGAAGATCCGCAGCATCGGCGCGCCCCACCACCACGCGTGACGCGGATGGAGGATGCCCAACGTGCGGTTGCACGGGCGATAACCGATCCAGTTGCCGGGAGGATCCTCTTCGCGCAGGAGGCGTTCCGCGGTCGCCACGGCGATACGCTTCCATTCTTCGCGTCCCGTCAATTCCCATCCGGTAAGAAAGACCGCGTCATCGAGCAGCGGCCGCCAAGGGGTCGTGAAACGATTCGGCACGATCCCGCGCTTGGCCGGGTCCCAGCAATCGAAGAACGCTCCTCCGGCGGGCGCGTACATCCGCCGCGCGACCCAGTCGAGGGCGTCGAGAGCGACGCCCCGACAGTCGAGGTCTCCAGTCGTTCGCGCGAGATGAAAAAGCCCATCCAGCGCCTCGAGGATCGCCGAGGTGTTGATGCGGTCGGGATCGTCTTCATACGCGAAAATCAAGCCGCGTTCGGGCCCTTCGCGGACCGAGTTCGCGAGGAGGAAGTCCGCGCCGAGCCGCGCAGCGGACAGAAACTCGTCGGTCCCGAGCGCTTCGCCGGCGAGCACGAGCGCCTTGATCGCCTGTCCCGTGTGCCACACAGGACAGAAAAAAGTCCATTCCCGCCGTGCGAGCGAATATTCGCCGCGGATCGCGCCGCGCCACGTCGCGTGGGCATGATGGCGCGTCTCGTTCGGTAACGCTTCTTCGCTCTTCACTTGGGCGATCTCGGTAAGCCAGCGGCAGGCGCAGGCGAGAGGTTCGCGGAGCGAGGAGGGATCGAGCGGAACGGCCGTCATGATGCGCGGTTTTTCTATCCTTATCTCTTCGAGGGGCTCAAGCTCGACGCGCGCGTCCGCGCGCGCCTTCATGGATTCTTCGCTCTACGCCAATCCGAGCCTCTACGACGCTCAATACGCGACGCTGACGCGCGACGGCGTGTTTTACGCGGCGCGTGCGCGGAAGGTTGACGGACCCGTGCTCGAGCTGGCGGCGGGAACGGGGCGGATTTCGGAAGCGATCCTGGAGGCGGGCGCGAGCCTGGTGGGAATCGAAAGGTCCCGTCCGATGATCGCCATCGCGCGGCGGCGTCTCGCGCGCTTCGGCGGACGCGGGCGTTTCGTCCAGGCGGATTTTCGACGGTTCGCGTTGGGGCGAACGTTTGCGCTTGCAGTCTGCGGATTCAATTCGCTCAGTCACGCGGCGCCTGCGGAGTTTGCCGCGGCGCTTGCGCGGATCCGCGTTCATGTGAAGGAGGGGGGCGCCCTCGTCTTCGACCTTCCGAATCCCGGCCCGCGAAATCCCGGTCCGTTTCTTCGGGAGCGCTTCTTCGATGAAAGGGTGGGGGAGGCGTGCGAGGTTTGGGAAACTCTGGAGGCGGAAAGCGATCCCCGGCTCTGGGAGCGCGTGTGGGAGTATCGCTGGGCGAGCGGGAGGCGCGCGAGGGAAACGATGCGGCGATGGGAGTATTCCGAACGCGAGGTGCGCGCGGCGTTGGCGGCGGCGGGATTCCGGGTGGACGCCCTCGCGGGAGATTTCACGGGAGGCGCATTTGGCGGCGCGTCGCTGCGCCAAGTTTGGAAGGTTTCTCCCGTCGGCGCCGCCGTCAATCCAGAGATTGGGCATGCGATCGCGCGTGAAGCAGCTTGAAGCGTTCCTCGGACATGAAGGGCGTCGCTTCGGGGCGTCCCAGAAAATCGAGGAGAAGCCTCGGTTCGATGACGAGCAGGTGGGCGAGGAAGGCGTGAAGCGCGTCGCGGTCTTTGGTGAGGGCGAGCGCGGAGGCCGCCCCGAGGTTGGCTTCGCGGCTGTAGGGATCGTTTTCCAGGACGCGTTGAAAGGCGGCGGCGGCGTGGGCGAAGCGTTTTTCCTGGAGTAGGCGTTGCGCGTAGAGCATCCAGGTGTCGGAGCCCGCGTCGGGGCTGGCGATGGCCAGTTCGAGTTGTTCGAGCGAAGGGCCCTCCGTGGTGCGCGCGGCGCGCGCGGTGAACGCGACATACGCGGCGATCGCGAGGAGGGCGAGCGTCAGGATCGTTGCGGCCGGAGTTTGCGGGATGCGGTTCACGATGGACTAATGACCGAATACTTCGGATTTTAGTCTCTTTCAATGCAAGAAAACGGTTCCCCGGCATTCGCGGCGGCCGAGCCTCCAGCTTCCGCCGTCTCTGTTCCGCCTGCACCGCGCGGCGATCATCCGTCGCTTCGTTGGTTCGCCTGCGTGTTGTTCGGTCTCTTGCAGGTCCTGTGGGTCGGGTATGAGCTTGGCGCGGGAAACCAATCCATTCAGGTGGCGTTTGTCGAGCGGCTGCGCGATTCCTCCTCGTTCCGCAACGATTTGATGGTGACCCTGACGCTGGAGCGTTACCCGAGTTATTTCTATCACGCGATGGCGGCGGCGACGCGGGTCGTGTCGCTGCCGACGCTTTACCTCGGATTGCATCTCGCGGCGGCGGCAGGGGTCTTCCTCGCGATGTCGGCCTTGTGTCGTGCGGCATTTCAGAGCCGTTGGGCGGGTTTTGTCGCCAGCCTGTTTCTCCTCGCCGGCCATCAGCGCGCGTTGGCCGAGGAGATGCTCTATTCGCCCGGGTTCACGCATACCTGGGCGGTCTTCCCTCTGGCGCTCGGCGCGCTCGTGTTGCTCTACGCGGGGAGGTGGTGGCTCGCCTTCGGCCTGGCGGGCGCGCTCGTCAACCTGCACGCCCTCGAAGCGGGGCACCTTGGCCTCGCGATGGGGTTTTGGGCGGTCTGCTCTTTCCGCGAGATCGGCTGGAAAAAAGCGTTGGGGCTTCTCCTCCTTTTCGGCGCGTGCGCGGCGCCTCTCTGGATTCCGATGCTGGCGCATCCGCCGCGCTTCGATGCCGAGTGGCTCGGATGGATGAAGCTGCGTTCGGGGGCGCACAGTTTTCCGTTGGCGTGGTGGAGGGCGGGCCAGGCCGATATTCCCCGATTTTTCGTCGTTCTCGCGCTCGCGGGAACGACGGCGAGCCTCGGTGTTTCGCCTCGCACGCGGCGGATGACGCTGCTCCTGCTCGCCGCGTGTGCGATCCTGTTCGTCGCGGGGATCGTGTTCACCGAGTTTTATCCGCTGACGGTCGCGATTCGCGCCCAGTTCTTTCGCGCCTCCCGATTCCTGCTTGTCCTGGCGCTCGCGTTCGTGGCGTGGGGAACCGTACGAGCTTGGGCGCTCCTCCTTTCGCGCGGATCGGAGATCGCGGCGTGGCGCAGGGGGCTGGAGGCCGCGAGCGCGACGCTTGCCGCCGTCAGCCTCGCGCTTCCCGCGTGGCAGACTGCGCTGCCGTTCGCGCTGGCCGCCGCGGCGGGCGTCGCCCTCCTCAATCGCCGGCTGCATTGGAGCCAGGCGGCCTTCGCGGGAATCGCGCTCTTGGTCTGCGCGATGGCTTGGCGCACGATCGGGTTCGTCATCCCCGGTGCGAGTCCTGGCTTTTCTTGGAAGGCCTTGCTCGGCTGGCATGACTTCGGCCTCGCGGGCTGGGGATTGCTCGGCGGCGCTGCGGCGTTGTGGTGGCTTTCGATGCGTCCGCTCGGGCGGAGAGACGTCGCGTTCGCGGGGGCGGCCGGCCTCGTCGCTTGCGCGCTGGGCGCCGCAGCGGTTTGGACGGATCTTCGCGCGCGGCCGTCGGGCGACGAGGCCTGGGCGGAGGCGCAGATCTGGGCGCGCGAACATACGCCGCGCGATGCGCTTTTCCTCGTACCGCGGCAGCCCGGCGGCTTTCGCGTGCATTCGGCGCGCGCGGTCGTCGGCGAATGGCGCGACGGCACGCAGCTCTACTTCAGCCCCGAGTTCGGCGCGCCCTGGTGGGAACGCATGAACGCCATCCAGCCGGGGATGCGGATCGCGCCCGAAGGCAACCGCCTACTCGTCCAAGGGCATTCGCTCAGCCATCTCGACGACGCGCAGGTGATCGCGCTCGCCGGACGTTATTCCGCCGCGTATGCCGTGCTCGCGGACGATCCTTCGCGAAAGCTCGATCGCGTCTGGGGCAACGGGAAATGGGCGATCTACCGTCCCCAACTCGCGCCGCCGCCAAAGACCCCTCGCAGCGCCGCAGCCGGAGAGAAACGCTTCCTGCGCGAGGTCGCCCTGCCGAACATCGAGAAATACCGCAAAGGCGATGCGCGAATTCAACTGCTCGACGCAAAGGGGCGCCCGCTCTACGACGCGCGTTGGCGCGTCGTCCAGACGAGGAGCGCCTTCCGTTTCGGGGTGACGCTGCCTCCGTTCGAAGCCGCGGCGGGAGAGAAAGGGGGGCACGACGATTTCCGTCCGCCGGCCGCAACGCCCGAACAGCTTGCGATCATCGCGGGGACGTTCAACGCCGCGGTGATCGGTCCGTCGGCCTGGTGGGCCGCCTTGGAGCCGAAGGAGGGCGAACGGCATTTGGAAACGCTCGACCGCGAGTTGGCGTGGTGCCGCGCGCAAAATCTCGAAGTCGAATACAGCTTTCTCAGCGGCTTTCCGCCGGCATGGGCGAACGACAAGCCCGAGGGCGACCTGAAAGGCCTGCTGGTCCGTCATGCCCTCGACGTGGTGGAGCGCGACGCCGATCGGGTGGCGTGGTGGCAGGTCGCCGATCAGGGGTTGTTCATCGAACACGCGGTCATGGTGTTCCGCGCGTTGCGTATGAAGCATCCCGGGCTGCGCCTCGGCCTCAGCGACGCCGCGCGATTTTTGTCGAACGTCAAATCTCCCTACCGCGAGCACGACCTGTTGCGCGGCCTCGAGGATCTCAAAAAGCTCAAGGAACAGGGCGAAACTGTGGATTTTATGTCTCTGCACGGCCGGCGGCCATGGGGGGCGTGGGCCGATCCCAAGGTGATCTACGAGGTGCTCGACGCCTTCGCGAAGGAGGGGGTGCGCCTCCATCTGACGGCGATCGAGGTTCCCGCGGAGGGTTGGATCGAGGGAGGTTTGCGCCAAGGGATGTGGTCTCCGGAAAAGCAGGCGGAGTACGGGCGACTCCTGTACACCGTCTGCTTCAGTCATCCCGCCGTGGAGGCGATCCACTACGCGGAGCTCGGTCCCGCAACGCGCTTTCCCGGAGGCGGCTTGCTCGATCCAGAGGGGCGGCCGCGCCCTCACGGCGGAGCGCCGCCTCGACGCGGGCCTGCATCATCCCGACGTTCCCGATCCCCACGGTCGGCGCGAGCCCCTCCGCGGCCAGCATGGAGTTCGTCGCGTCCGGATAGGAGCAATTGACCACGGGGCCGGCATATCCAATCTCCCGCGCGGCCATCATGACCGTCCGGACGCAGGGGATCTGAAATGGGAGCTGGGCCGCGAAGCCGGCCCTGACGACCCGCCGGGCCCGCGGCGCCTCCACCGCGGCGACGCGCCACGGAGAGATATGACAGGCCGACTGCACCACCACGTCCGGGCGCGCCGCGCGCAGCA
>JABWAM010000309.1 GCA_013360985.1 Verrucomicrobiia bacterium
GACGGCGCGTTTCGCGGGAGGAGGCATGGGCGGCATCTTCGCCGCGCATGATCGAAAAAGACAGTGCAAAGATCGGAGAAAAAGATGCGTTCCGCATGCGCCATGAGGAGATTGGGCCACGATGAAACTCTCCTTCCTCTCCCCCGAACAACGCGCCGCGTACGACCGCGACGGCTACCTCCTCCTCGACGGCTTCCTCTCTCCTGACGAGGTGCGCCGCGCGAAAGAGGGCATCGCGCGCGTCTGCGCCGCCCGCGCCGCGATGACCAAAGACGCCGACGGCTTCAACCTCGAAAAGATCAACGACGACAGCATGAATCCCGAGGTCGCCGCCAAGGGCGCCGGCGTGTTCCGCAAGATCCAGGGCGCCGTCTTTCACGTCTCGGAGGTCCTCGAGGTCTTCACCGCGCCCAAGATGATCCGCTGCATGGAGGATATCATCGGAGGAAAGATCTACCTTCATTCCTCGAAGGTGATGTTCAAGCCGGCGAACGGCGGCGCCGCCAAGCCCTGGCATCAGGATGCCGCGTATTGGCGCAACTACGAGCCGAATCAGGTCACCGTCTGGCTTGCCCTCGACGACGCCACCGAGGAGAACGGCTGCATCTGGGCGATCCCCGGCTCCCACCGACTCGGCCTCATCCCGCATGTCGCGCGCGAACTGCAGGTCGAAGAGTCCCGCATCGACATGGCCAAGGCCGTCGCCGTGCCGGTCAAACCCGGCGGCCTGCTCATCTTCCACTCGCTCGTCCTTCACATGTCGAAGAAAAATCTCTCCGCCAAGAACCGCTGCGCGATCATCTGCGACTACGACTGTTCGCCGAACCCCTGCATCGACGTGCGGATCAAGCCGTCGGCCTTTACCCATCCCGCCCTTCGCCCCGACGGCGTCTGGCCTCTGGCGGCCGCCGCATGATCCGGATCGCGGCGCGCATTTTGCGGACGGCGCGCGGCGCGTTTGGAAACGGGGGTTGCCGCATCCGACCTCAGCGGCCCTTCTCTCCGTCGCTCGGGGAGCGTCCGCCGTCGAACAGGTCGGTCATGACGCCGCGCAGCGTCGCGCTCTCGGGCGCGTCGGCGAGGATCACCTCCTCGCCGCGCAAAACGAGCGCCTGTTTTTGGCTGGCAAACGAATAAAAGAGCGCGTCGGATGACGCTTTCCTCTCGGCGGAAGATCCGCCAGTTACGCCCCCG
The DNA here is from genome assembly GCA_013360985.1 of Verrucomicrobiia bacterium. GTDB lineage: Bacteria > Verrucomicrobiota > Verrucomicrobiia > JABWAM01 > JABWAM01 > JABWAM01. The sequence continues at coordinate 1,195 of JABWAM010000309.1, forward strand.
CCGAAACGATCGCGAAAGGCCGATTCCATCGCGTCGAAGAACTCGCGCGCGTCGGCGGGCGTATCCCAGACGGTTCTCCAGACGAGGACCCATCCCTCGGAAGGCGCCTGAATTTCATAGACCACGTAGCGATCGCCGCCCCATCCCTCCGCGGCGCGCGCGGCGCGCTCCGCTCCGAGGAGCGGCGTGAGATGCGCGCGGAGGCCGAGTTCCCCCACCGTATTCGCGTGAACCCATCGCCAGGCGGGCGCGGGCTTGAGGCGGATCGCGACGGGCTTCGGGGCGTCGCCGCCCGAAAGGTATTTTTCGGGATGCAGCACCTGTTCGGTGCTCTGCGGCGGCCGCGCGAAGGCCTGGTTGAGCGCCTCGACGCCTCCTCGCGCGCAAAGCTCCGCGACGAAGCGCTGCCCCTCCTGATAGGGAAACAGCAGCGTCTCGCGCAGATAGACCGGCGCCGAAAGAAGTTTGTCGGTCTGATGGCTGAAGAGGAATCGTAAGTCGCCGAAAAAATCGCGCATCCGGAAGTGGGCGCGCAGGTAGATTCCCATGTGATAGTTCGCGTCGCCCTCCACGAGCGCCGAGGAGGCGAGCGCGCGATCGTCGTCGTCTCTCCGGTCCAGGGCGAGCGCGCTGAGGTCGAAGTTCTGGTCTTGCAGGGCATGGACCACCTCATGCGCCACGATCATCCGTTCGACGTTGCGGTCGAGGTTCAGCCCTTCGAAGGTGCGGAGCTCGTGGCTCTCGGAATCGTAGAAGGCGGCCACCTGTTCCGAGAGCAACTCGGCGATGAGGCCGGAGATCTGGATTTCGTCGGGCAGCAGCCGCATCCGCACCAAGGCGGTTTGGTAGTCGCGCAACTCCTCGCCGCTGTGCTGAGATCGAATCTTCGCGGCGATGAAATCGCGCAACGACCGTCGCGCCATCGGGCGATAGACCACCGGCCGGCGCAGGGGCAGCCCCCGGATCTTCGACATCGTCTCCTCGATGCGCGGAAGGATTTCCGACGAAGATTTCACGGCGCGCTCGCGCGCGATCCGCGCGCGTATCCCGCGATTTTCGCGCGTCAGGCGGTCCAGGTCCCGCGCGAAGATCGCCTCCTGCTGCTTCCATCGCGCGCGCATCTCCTCCACGCCGCCCTGCCACGCCGCGCCGAGCGCGATGACCAACGCGGCCAGCATCGCCGCGCGGCGAGGAAATCCTCTTGGGGAGAGCGGAGGCATGGCGTATCAAGGGAGGCGGAGGGAACCGCTGCTCCACTTGAAACCCGAGTTTATCCGCCTCAAAGCGCGAATCCAACACCTGCTTGCCGCGCCCAGCGATCACCCGCTCCGGGTCAGCGAGATCGTCGCGCGCCTTCGCCTCCCGCCGGGCGAACGCGACCTTGCGCGTCGCGCCGTGGACGCCCTCATCCAAGAGGGCGCCATTGTCCGCGTGCGCCGCGACCGCCTCCTCCTTCCTTCCCAAGCCGACCTCGTCACCGGCCGCATCGAAATGAACGCGCGCGGCTTCGGGTTCGTCGTGCCCGAACCCGCTTCCGGCCGATCCGCGGACGGGGATCTCTTCATCCCCGCCGAGGACACTGGGACGGCGCTGCACGGCGACCGCGTGGTCGCCCGCCTCCACGCCGACGCGCGCGGCAATCCCAGCGGGCCGCG
>JABWAM010000310.1 GCA_013360985.1 Verrucomicrobiia bacterium
GACGGATCGTCTCCGTGCGCGACGCCGGTTGCGCGGCCGGCACGATGGTCGAGGTGCGCCAACTCTTTTACAATCTGCCCGCCCGCCGCCGTTTTCTGCGCTCCGACGCCACCGAACTGGGGCATCTCCATCACGTCTTTCTGCTCCATGCCCTCGCGCGCCCCGCCATGGGCTGGGCGCTCACCCAAGACGATCGCGTCATCCACGATCTCGCGCCCGCGGGCGACGGCGCGCGGGAAGGGCCCGAGATGCTCCTCGCCCGCGTCAAGGCGCTCTATGGAGGACAACTCGCCGCCCAGCTTCTCCCCGTCGAACTCGATCGCGACGCGGTGCGCATCCGCGGTCTGACGGGCAAACCCGGCCTGAGCCGCTCCAACCGCAGCGAGCTCCATTGTTTCGTGAACCGCCGGCCGGTGGACAGCCGGGCGATCTACTACGGCCTCCTCGAGGGCTACCACAACGCCCTGATGCGCGGGCGTTATCCCGTCTGCTTCCTTTTTCTCGAGATCGATCCCGAGCTCGTGGACGTGAACATTCACCCCGCGAAACGCGAAGTCCGCTTTCGCGAGGACGCCCGCATCCAAGGGCTCGTCATCGAAGCGGTGCGCCGCGCGCTGGGCCGCGGCGCGTCACCCGCCCCGTCGCCGTCGGCGTTGGATCTGGACGCCGCAACCTCCGCGAAGACGCCGCCTTTCCCCCTCTCCGCCAGGTCGACGTCATCGCCGCCACCGCTCGTCCAACCGTTGCTCTCCGTTCCTTCCGGAGAACGCGGCCAACCGACGGAGGCGCCATCGCCTCTCGCCGCCTTTCCCCCGCATCCCGCTGCCGCTCGCCCGATCGCCGTTTCGACATCCGCGTCCCATGACGTCGTGATCCTCGGCGTGGTCGCCAACCTCTATGTCGTCGCAGTGGACGCCGAAGGATTGCTCCTCGTGGATCAACACGCCGCCCACGAACGGGTGCTCTACGAACAGGTGATGGGACGGCTCGATCGCGGCGCGGCGCCCTCGCAGCGCCTCCTCCTCCCGCAGACCGTCGAACTCCCGCCGCGCGACGCCGCCGCGTTGCGCGCGCAGATCCGTCTCCTCGAACGGATGGGCTTCGGAATCGCGGAGTTCGGCGCCCGCAGCTTCCTCGTGGACGCGCTCCCTCCGTTCCTCGGCGTCGAGGCGGTGCCGCAGCTTCTCCGCGCGCTCGTGGACGATCTGGCCGGGTCGGGCGCCAAGACGAATCGTGCGCGATTCGCCGAAGAAACCGTCGCGAAAACCGTTTGCCGCCATGCCGTCAAGGCGAACGACGCCCTTCGCGCCGAGGAACTCGCGCGCCTGATCCGCGATTTGCGCGCCTGCGCGAATCCGCTCACCTGTCCGCATGGGCGCCCCACGATGCTGCGCCTCACCCTCGCCGAACTGGAGCGACGCTTCGGGCGGCGTCCCGCGTGATCGGCAACGCCCGCCGCGGACTGCGCGGCAAACGCGCCCGCCGCGAAACGGCGGTCAGTTCGCCGACGGAACGACGTTGATCCGCTTCCCGCCGCGGTCGAACTTCACCTGCCCTTTGGCGAGCGCGTAGAGCGTGAAATCGCGCCCCATGCCGACGTTGAGCCCCGGGGTGAACCGGGTGCCGCGCTGGCGGATGAGGATATTGCCGGCGACGACGCGTTCGCCGCCGAAGCGTTTCACACCGAGGCGTTTGCTGACGCTGTCGCGGTTGTTCTGGGAACTGCCTTGTCCTTTTTTGTGTGCCATGACGAAGAGGGGAAAAATTACGCGGCGCGAATTTCCGTCACGCGCACCCGGGTGAGATGCTGGCGATGGCCGCGGTTGCGTTCGTAACCGGTGCGGCGCTTCTTTTTGTAGGCCACCACCTTGTCCGCACGGAACTGTTCCAGGACCTCGCCATGAACCGACGCTCCCGCGAGGAGGGGACGGCCCACGTGAAACGTGTCCCCGTCGCGGATGAAGAGGACGCGGTCGAAGGTCACTTGGGCGCCCTTGTCCGCCGGGAGCTTTTCCACGGCGAGCACCGCGCCCTTTTCCGCGGCATATTGTTTGCCGCCAGTCTCAAAGATTGCATGCATGATGAAAACGAGCCGTACAGACTACGAGCTTCCCGCTCCGCGCGCAAGCGGTTTCGCGCGAATTTTGCGCCCCGCGAACAGCCTCAACGTAAAGAGGACGCCGGCGGCTGAAGCAAGCCGGAGATAAGGGGGATCCTTGTCGTCAACTGCGGCGAGATGATGGGGATGGAACGGACACGATTCCGATTGCGGAAAACTGAAAGTGGCGGACAGGGAGGGATTCGAACCCCCGAGGCCCTTGCGGGCCTACCTGATTTCGAGTCAGGCGCATTCAACCGGGCTCTGCCACCTGTCCGTCGCGGAGAAAACCGCTTCGCGAAGGGCCGTGGAATATTTTTCGTCGTCCGATTTTCGGGCCGATCCGCGGAGAGATCAATCGTCGCGTATCCAAAGAACCGTCCGCCACGTCGGCGCACTCTTCTCCTTTCTCCGTGCGGCTTACTATGCCGTGATCCGCACGCATGGCAAGCAGGTTCGGCGCTTCCGCAAGACCCATGGATGTCTCCCAAATCCCCGCGTCAGGCGTGGGGGGAGTCCATCCTCGGTCGAGGAACATGCGACGCCCTCGCAACATTTTGGGCTCAAGCCGCGGCCGCGGCGCCGCCACCGGCGGCGTCCTCCCTCGCTTCGCGACCGAGCGGATTTTTCCCAAGCATAGGCTGTGGAAAGGGAGGGCGAGGCCGCCGGCCGAGCCGTCACACCCTTCGTGTGGGGAGTCTGGAATCTCGACACGACCCACCTCTCCGATCCTCCATGGATA
>JABWAM010000311.1 GCA_013360985.1 Verrucomicrobiia bacterium
CGCGAAGCGAGGGAGGGCGCCGCCGCCGGCGGCGCCGCGGCCGCGGCTTGAGCCCAAAATGTTGCGAGGGCGTCGCCTGTTCCTCGACCGAGGATGGGCTCCCCCCACGCCTGACGCGGGGATCAAGGGCCGTAGAAAACGGCTGGACACCGCATGCTCGACGATCAAAGTCATTGCCTGCATTCGATCCATGTGAAGGAACTGCCCCACAAAATTTCGGCGTTGGTGTATGCCTTCGACGAGGCGGAGCGGCTCCTCATGCTGCGCCGCAATCAGGCGCCCAACCGGGGATTTTGGAGCCCGTTCGGCGGCAAGCTGCGGACGCGCGACGGCGAATCTCCGCACCAATGCGCGGCGCGGGAAACCTTCGAGGAGACGGGCTTCCGCTTCGCCCCCGAGGATTTCCATCTCGCCGGGATCGTGGCGGAGCAGGGGTACGAGGGGAATACCCACTGGCTGATGTTTCTTTTCGAGCTCAAGCCGCGCCTGAAAGATCTCCCTCCTCCGCATGAGGAAGGGAATTTCGAGTTCGTTCCGCGGGACGAAGTGGCGCGCCGGCGGATTCCGCCTTCGGATCGCGACGTGCTCTGGCCGCTCTTCCAAAAACATCGGGGCGGCTTTTTCGCGGTCTCCATCCGGTGCGAAGGCCCCGACGGCGCCGCGCAATCATGGCGCGTGGAGCAGGCGCTTTCGCCCCAATCCGCGGAGGCTTCATGAGCGAATGAGGCGCGCGCGGTGGAAATTCATCTTCTCGAGGCGTCATCGGCAAGCATCGCAAAATTCCGTCGCCTCTGGTAGGGTCCCGCCCTCTCCATGATCATCCAAACTCGGGCGCATCCCCGCGCGGGATTCATCGGCAATCCTTCCGACGGCTACTTCGGAAAGACGATCTCCTTTACCTTTCGCAACTTTCATGCCGAGGTGAAACTCTACGAGACGCCCGAGCTCGAGATCCTTCCCAGCAAGCGCGACCACTCGAGTTTCGTCAGCATCCACGCCCTCGCGGAGGACGTGAAGACTTTCGGGTACTACGGCGGCATCCGTTTGCTCAAGGCCACGGTGAAACGTTTTTACGATTACTGCGTGGAAAATCATGTGCGTCTCCACAACCAGAATTTCACCATCCGCTATCAAACCACGATTCCGAGCCACGTTGGCCTGGCGGGCTCCAGCGCGATCATCACGGCGTGCATGCGCGCCTTGATGGCTTTTTACGGGGTGCGGATCCCGAAGCCCGTCCTCGCGGGGCTGATCCTGTCGGTCGAGAACCGCGAGCTGGGGATTCCCGCGGGCCTCCAGGACCGCGTCGCCCAAGTCTATGAAGGGCTCGTCTACATGGATTTCGACCGCGAGATCATGGAGCGTCAAGGGTATGGAAACTACGAGCCGCTCGATCTCCGCCTCCTGCCTCCGGTCTATGTCGCCTGGCGGGAAGACCTCTCGGAAGGCACCGAGGTCTTTCACAACGATATCCGCGGGCGATTCAATCGGGGCGAACCCGCCGTCGTGGACGCGATGAAGTACTGGGCCGGCCTCACGGATCGGGTGCGCGACGCGCTGTTGCGGCGCGATCATGCCGCAGTGGGGCCGCTCCTCGACGCGGGGTTCGACAAACGCCGCGAGATTTATCAGATCAGCCGGGGCAACATCGAGATGATCGAGGCGGCGCGTTCCGTCGGCGCCAGCGCCCAATTTTGCGGTTCGGGAGGCGCCATCGTCGGGACCTACGCCGACGAGGCGATGTACGCGAAGCTCGTCGCGCATCTCGAACCGCTCGGCATCCGCGTCTTGAAACCCGATTATGCCGCGCCCCAACAGGAGACTCCATGATCCGCAAAGCCGTCATCCCCGCCGCGGGATTCGGGACCCGCTTCCTTCCCGCCTCGAAATCGCAGCCGAAGGAGATGCTCCCGATTGTGGACACCCCAACGATCCAGTATGTCATCGAAGAAGTCGTCGCCGCCGGGATCACGGACATCCTCATGATCATCGGCAAGGGGAAACGCGCGATCGAAGAGCATTTCGACCGCAACTTCGAACTCGAGGCGGAACTCGAAGAGACCGGCAAACAGGAGGAGCTTCGCGCGGTGCGGCGGATCTCGAGCCTCGCGAACATCCACTTCGTCTGGCAGAAGGAGCTCAACGGCCTCGGCGACGCCGTCTCCTGCGCGCGGAGCCATGTCGGTAACGAACCGTTCTATCTCGCGCTCGGCGACACGCTCATCGATCCCGCCGCGCGAGTCGTGCGGGAAATGATCCGCGCCTTCGAGCGGTATCAAGAATCGGTGATTCTCCTCGAGGAGGTGGATCGCGCGAAGGTCGGCCGCTACGGAGTGGTGGGCGGCAAGCGCGTCGGCGCCGGCCTCTGGTTGATCGACCGGTTCGTGGAAAAACCGAAGCCTTCCGAGGCGCCATCGAACCTCGCCATCGCCGCGCGCTACATCTTGACGCCCGAAATCTTCGACGCCATCGCGCGCACGAAACCCGCGCGCAACGGCGAGATCCAACTCACCGACGCCATGTCGCGCCTCGTGCGCGAACGCGCCGCCTACGGAGTTCTCCTCAAAGGCGAACGCTACGATATCGGGAACAAGCTCGATTTCCTCAAGACGAACGTCGCCTTCGGCCTGCGGCGCCCCGACATCGGGCGGGATTTCCGCAAGTATCTCCGCAAAGTCGCCGCCGAACTTTAGACCGCATATTTCCCGCCTCCCAAATCCACGGATCAGCTCCATTTTCAGAGAGATCCTTTCATCATCATCCATTGAGGATCGGAGGGGTGGGGCGTGTCGAGATTCCTGACTCCTCA
>JABWAM010000312.1 GCA_013360985.1 Verrucomicrobiia bacterium
GCGGACGCCTAGATCGGTGTCGAGGTTCGCGGCCTTGAGCAGGCGTTCGATTTCCTCGGGGCTCAAGGCGTGGGGAAGGTTTTCCCAACGCCGCGGGAGATCGAGGAAGGGGGCGAGATCGGCGGCGAGATCCTCCGCGTGCGCGAAACGGAAGAAGGCGCGCACGGAGGCGAGCGCGAGGAAGAGGGTGTTCGGATGCGCGCCCTGATCCTTTTGAGCCAGCACCCAGGCGGTGAGATCTTCGCGCGTTGCGCGGTTCCAATGGGTTCGCCCCACTTTGCGCAGGAACGCGGCGAGGCGGCGCAGATGCCGGCCGTACGTGGCTGCGGTCAAGGGAGACTGCCCCTTCTCGATGCGCACATGCGCGAGGAATCGGGCGACGCCCTCGTCGAGCGCGTCCGGCGGCGGGTTATCGCCGGCGGGTTCGGGGTCGGGAGGGCTGGGGTCGGTTGCGGGCATGGCGGCGGTCGCGTTTCTCGCGCGCCTTGATGTCGCGCCATTGTCGCAGGACGGCTTTCGCGCTGCGAGCGCGGGTATTGCCGAAGACATGCGGATGCCGGCGCACCAGTTTGCGGGTGAGCGTCGTCACGACGTCGTTGAAATCGAAACGGCCCTTTTCGCGCGCGAGTTGGGCGTGGAAGACGATCTGCAGGAGGAGGTCGCCGAGCTCTTCGCGGAGGGCGTGCGGATCGCCGCCGCGGATCGCGGCGGCGACTTCTTTCGCTTCCTCGCGGAGGCAGGGGATCAACGAGCGATGCGTCTGTTGGCGGTCCCAAGGGCATCCCTTGGGCGAGCGCAGCCGCGCCATGATGCGCAGGAGGCGGTGGAGCGGGCGAGACATGGAGGAGGGAAGGGGATTCGTGCGCGAGCGAAAGATTACTCCGGCGCTCTTGCCGCCGCGACAAAGAAACGGGGGATTCCCCAGAGCCGAAATCGGACTTTGTGAGCGCGGCGTCAACCGTGTAGCCTGCGTCGCGATGCCGCTCCGCGTCGCCATCGTCGGACGCCCCAACGTGGGCAAATCGTCGCTGTTCAACCGCCTCGTCCAGCGCCACGAAGCCATTGTGCACGACGCGCCCGGCGTCACGCGCGATCGGCTGGCGCGGACGGTGACGAAGAACGCGCGCGCCTTCGAGTTTGTGGACACGGGAGGCATCGGGCTTTCCGCGACGGCGGAGACTCCCGCAGAGATCGCGGACGCCGTCCAGCTTCAGGCCGAGGCGGCGATCGCGTCGGCGGAGATCCTGCTTTTCGTGGTGGACGGACAGGCCGGGCTCGAGCCGCTCGACCGGGAGGTCGCCGGACGCTTGCGCAAGAGCGGGAAGAAGGTCTGGCTCGGAGTGAACAAACTTGATCTGGCCCGGCACGACGCGCGCGCCGCGGAGTTTCATGAGCTCGGCTTCGGAACGATGTTTCTCCTGTCGGCGACGCACGGGCGCGGGATGCCGGGGCTGTGGAGCGCCTTGATGGACGCGGCGGCGGAAATCGGGGCGGAAGCGGAGGCCGAAGGCGAACGCCCTCCGCGCATCGCCGTGGTGGGACGTCCGAATGTCGGCAAATCAAGCCTCGTAAACCGTTTGCTCGGCGAGGATCGCGTGATCGTGAGCGAGACGCCGGGGACTACCCGCGACTCGGTGGATCTCGAGGTGATCGTTGGCGACCGTCGCTATGTTCTGGTGGACACGGCGGGCGTTCGCCACAAGCGCCGGATTCATACGCACGTGGAGATGTGGAGCCGACATCGCGCCGAGAAAAGCATCGCGCGGGCGCAGGTGGCGCTGTTGTTGATCAGCGCTCCGGACGGGCCGACGCGCCAGGATTGCGAGATCGCCGCGCTGCTCGCCGAACACCGAAAGCCGTGCATCCTGATTATCAACAAGTGGGATCTCAACGAACGGCTGGAGGCCGGAGTGGCGGAGGATGGGACGGGGAAAAGCCCGCGGCGCGTGCGCCGCCGCGCCGTGGCGCGGAGCGAATACGAAAAGGCGCTGCGGGCGCGGATGCCGTTCCTCGATCACGCGCCGCTCCTTTTCGTGTCCGCCCTCGAGGGGTATCACGCGCCGCGGATCTGGCGGCTCGTGGCGACGGTGATCGAGCAGGCGCAACGCCGCTTCACGACCGGCGTGCTCAACCGCGTGATCCGCCGCGCCCAGGAACGCGTTCCGCCGCCGATGCGCCACGGGAAACGGTTGAAGATTTATTATGCCGTTCAGAAAACGGAGGCGTCGGCGCCGACGTTCGTCCTGTTTGTGAACCAGCGAAAACTGTGGACAGAATCCTGGGGGCGCTACCTCGCGGGGCGCCTTCGCGAGGCGGAACCGCTGACGGGTTGCCCGATTGTCTTCGAGTTGCGCGAGCGTTTTTCGCGCGCGGACCCCGCGGGGACCGCCGCCGCGCTCGACGAAGGCTAGCAGCCATAGGGCTTTGGCCAACAGATCAAAGCCTCCAGGCGGCCAGGAAGGGAAAGACGGCGCCCGCCAGGCGGAGCATGATTTGGCCGCGCTCGAAGTCCACGTCTTTGATCCGTCGGCGGAGACACTCCGTCAGGCGCGATCCGGAGCCATACGTCACGCGGGCCATTAACCCCGCAGTGCCGCTCATCGCGGCCCCGTCGGGCGCGAGTGGCATTGATCTCGGAAACGGGCTTCTTGAGGATGTGCCCGAAAAGGAAGAGCAGGGCGCAAAGCGCCTGGTTCTGGCCCAAATCCCCGCGTAAGGCATGGGGGGAGTCCATCCTCGGTCGAGGAACAAGCGACGCCCTCGCAACATTTTGGACTTAAGCAGCTTCCGTGGCTC
>JABWAM010000313.1 GCA_013360985.1 Verrucomicrobiia bacterium
TTGACGCGCGAAGATGTCCCCGCGCTGCGGGAACAATTTCTCGCGGGTTTTCGCGCGCTTCTGGACGAGGTGCGCGCCGAAGGAGAAATTCGCCCCGACGATTGGCCGCAGACCCCGCAGCAGCGGAATCCGAAGATCCCTCCGCCCAAGCCCGCGCCGTGAGCGGCGGCCCGCCTTTCGCGCGCCCAAATCCACGGATCCGCCCCATTTTCAGAGAGCAACCCTCATCATCATCCATCGAGGATCGGAGGGGTGGGGCGCGTCGAGATTCCGGACTCCTCATAAGAAGGATCCGACGGCTCGGCCGGCGGCCTCGCCCTCCCTTTCCACAGTCTATGCTTGGGAAAAATCCGCTCGGTCGCGAAGCGAGGTAGGGCGGCGCCGAGGCATCGGCGTGAGTTCAAAATGTTGCGAGGGCGTCGCATGTTCCTCGACCGAGGATGGACTCCCCCCCCACGTCTTACGCGGGGATTTGAGGCGCGCGCCGGATATTGACGCGGCGCGCGGCGCGTTTTATCGCGATGGCGAAGGCGCCAGCAGGCCCGCGAGCGCGCCGACCGCCGCGGAACCGATGGCGATCAGCCCCTCGGGCGCGGATTTTCCTGTGTATGCGAGCAGCGCGGCGCCTCCCACGGCGAGCAGCGCGACGAGGCCGAGGGCGCTCACGACGATCCGGTAAATCCATGCGTCGGATCGGAGTGGCGCGGCGAGGCGGGCCAGGGTCTCGACAGGTTTCTCGGAGAGCTCGCGGCGGAGTTCGGCGTCTTCGGCGGCGCGGCGCGCGAGTTGATCGAGGGAGGTGACGCGGGCGGATTTCATCGGGACGTTTTGGGGCGGCGCATGGGACGGGGAGGCCGCGGGACGGCGCGTTCCTCGCTCATCACCCAACCCGGGAGACGACGAAGGACCGTCCGCAATCGGCATGCGCGCGCTTGGACGAGCAGGAGGCGAGGCGGAGAGATGTCCACCACGGCGATTTCATGATGGGCTTCGATCCGCGCCACGTCCGCGCGCGGGGCAGGCCCTTCGCCGCAGAAACGCAGGACGTAGCGGCGGGAGGACGGCGGACGGGGGCATCGGCGAGGCATCGGATCCTCCAAGGGATCCCGGGATCATGCCCTAAAGGAAGGTCTTTCGCGAAGCTTTTTCCGAAGAGGACATCGCGCATCGCCCACGGCGCGCCATCAGGAAAAAGGCGAAGGCCCCGAGAGCGAGGAGCGCCGTGGAAGGCTCGGGAACTTCGGCCACCTGCCACGACAAAGCATAGGATTCGTTGCCCGAGGGATTTCCCGCGAGGGAACCGAGCACCAAGCGGTAGTCGCCGGTCGAGGTGGTCGCCGCGAAGACGTGCTGGACGTTGTCGAGGAGGCCGGTGCTGAGATCGAGCCGGCGCGCGGTGACGCCGTTGGTGACCTGCCAGAGCGCGAGGGTGAGGTTGCGAAAGAGGTTGCTGGTGAGCGTGATCGGATGAACGTTCCAGTTGAGCGTCGCGCGGATGAGGAAATTGCTTCCGTTCGAAAGGGCGTTGGTCAGGGAAAAATCGTAGCTGAAGGACTGACCCGCGGAGATCGTTGCGAAATCCCATCCGAGCCGCATCACGCCGCCCGTCCCCTGCGGCCCTGCCGCAAGAAGGTCGTAGGCGGATTTGATCTGAAGAAGTCCGGCGCCCTGGCGATAATCGAGCGGCGCCGTGGCGTCGTCCGCGGTTCCGTTGGTTCCCTTCTGCCAGCCGGACATCTTTTTGGCGCTCGTCATCAGGATCGATTTGATCACCCGCGGATCCGTGGCGTTGGAGAGCGCGGGCGCGTCCATGGCCTTGTCGAGCAGGATGGCGGCGGCGCCCGCGACGAAAGGCGTCGAGAGGCTGGGTCCCTCGATCGAGGTATAACTCGAGTTGGTGAACGTCGTCGTGTTGCCGGAGATCGCGGGAGACGCCGCCACCTGCGCGCTGCGCGGCGCGATCAGGTCCGGCTTCGCGCGTCCGTCCCAGGTCGGGCCCAACGCCACGCTCGAAGGATTCCCGTAGGCGTCCGAGGTCCAAACGGTGATTCCGTTGGCCATGCTTCCCGGAGAATCCACCACCGCCCCCGCGTTGTTGCCTCCCGAGACGATGACCGCCTTGCGCTGGTCGATGTAGAAGTTGTAGTAAGCGTCCAGCACGTCGTTGGTCGTGATCAGGGAAAAACTCTGGTTGAAAACTTTGGGAGTGACCGCGGCGTTGGAGACGATCACGTTGTTGATGAAGTTGTTGGCGTTCCAGTATTCGACATTGGTGACGCCCGTCGCCACGCCTCCGCTGAAATTCGTCGCGCGTCCGTAAAGGATCGCGCCGACTCCCGTGGCATGCGCGCCTCCCGCGTCGGTTTGATGAAACGTGAAGCGGATCCCCGCGAAGGCGACGTGATTGGTTTCCGGCGTGTTGAGTTCCACCTGGCCGACGGTGACCCGGGAACCGAGAAAGCCGTTGGAGAGATGGCGGTACTCGGTCGCCTGGACCGTGTCATAGGCCACCGTATAAGCGTCCGCCCGCGCAGGCTCTGCGGCCAACGCACCGAGAAAAATTGCGAAAACCAAACAAAAACGCATCATGCTCGTTTCCGACGAGGGATCGCCCTTCTCTAGAGGAAATTCTCCTCAAAATCAACGCCGAAGAGGAGGATCTCCGGCTGCTGTCCGGTTCGGAGAAAACTTCGCGTCGCCGCATTTCACGCGGCGCCCGGCAGCCACTTGCGAAAGAAGGCGGCGGTATCCGGGTTGTAAAACTGGTGCCCGGCGTAGCCGAGGTAGCTGGAGAG
>JABWAM010000314.1 GCA_013360985.1 Verrucomicrobiia bacterium
ACTCGGGATCCACCACGCGCTCGCGAAACGCGTGGTGCGCGCTCGCAAAGACCACCAGACGACGGAGGCCCAGCTCGCGCGCGCGGCGGAGGGTGGCCAGACAGCCATGCTCGAATCCGATCGCGCCCGCGTGCGCGGGACGCAGGTCGCGGGCGGCCCGCGCATCGAGCGCGTGTTCGCCCCGTTCCCAGAGGCGATCCTGGATCGCCGCCCCGATTCCCGCGCGATGCGCGAGGACGCGAAACATCTCCCAGCGCCGCTGCGTTCGAAGACGGTCGGAGGGCACCTCGTCCAAGACGCGGCGTTTCCAGGGCGCGAATCGTCCGAGGATCGAGCCTTCGGCGAAGACCAATCCGCCCCACCATCGTTCGAGCGCCTCGCGTTCCTGCAGGGCGCGCGCGATATTCCACGCGTGTTCGTGATAGGCCGCGGTGACGTAGAGCCAGCGCTTCATCGGAGATCACGGAATTCGCGCGGCGGCGCGGCGGCCCCGGGCCGCGGCGATCAGCAATCCCCCAAGGATGCTCGGCCAACGCCACGGGCGGCGTGCGTTGGCGCGGAGGAGGAGGCTCTTCCGAAGAATGCCGTGCCAAAAATACCACGGCTTCCACGCGCCCGGCACATGACGCCAAAAGAAGATCCAGGCGGCGACATATTTTTCCGCTTCCGACCACGGGTTGGCGCGATCGGCGAGACGAAGTCCGCCCTCGGGGCTTTTGAAGTGATTCACAGAAAGCGCGGGCTCGAACAAAATCCGTCCGCCCTTCCCGATCAAACGGAGGACGAGATCGGCGTCGTCGCCGTAGGAGTTGCCCGTGAAGCCGGGATCGAGGCCGCGCACCCTCCGCCAGGACTCGGCGCGGATGGCGCAGTTGCAGGTGCTGAGCGCGCAGACCTCGCCGCGCCAACGGCTGTTCCTCGGAAAGAACATCACCTGCTCGAAGGGCGTGGCGAGAGACGGCGCGACGGCGTTTCCTTCGTCGAACCGGGGCGGAACGCGCTCCTGTCCGCACACCGCGTCCACGGGATCGCGCGCGAACGCGGCGACGTACCCCGCAAGGAAGCGCGGGCTTTCGATGCGCACATCGTCGTCCAGGAAAACAAGAATGCGCCCGCGCGCGATCTCGGCGGCGGCGTTGCGCGCGGCGACCACTCCGCGCGGGCGCCGATGCACGCGCAGATCAAGGCGGCCAAGACGGTCGGTCCACGGATCAAAGATCTCCGGCCCGAGCGGCGGCTCGTTTTGATCCATCACGATCGCCTCTCCCGCGACGTCCCTCTGAATGGAGAGATCGGCGAGCAGGGCGCGGAGAGCCGCATGACGGCGAAACGTCGGCACGATCACGCTGACGTCGCATGAGCCCGTTTCCTCGCAAGGCGGCGTCAAGGCCGATGTTCGAAACGCCTTGGGAAAATGTTCGCGGTAGAGGAGGTCGGTCTCGCGCGCGACATCCCGCATGGAGCGGGTGCGTCCGATGCCTTGGCGGAGGCGGGTGAGCACTTCCGGTTGCGCATGGATCTGGCGCAGGATCCGCACAAGATCCGCGACGGAACCCGGCTCGAAGAGCAGGCCGTTCACGTTCTCCTCGATGAGTTCGCGGATCCCCCCCTGCCGCGCGCCAAGCACCGGCACGCCTGCGGCAAAGGCCTCGTAAATGACGAGCGGCCCCGTTTCCATCCAGCGCGAAGGCACGACGAGGAGGTCGAGCTCCGCAAGCCAGTCCTTGACCGCGGCGGGAGAAGAGGGCTCGAGGAGATGAATGCGCGGATCGTCCGCGATCTCCGCGACCAACGCGCGATAATACTCTTCGTCCTGCGGAATCCCTTTCAGTTCGAGAGAGAAATCCATCGAGAGCGGAAGCCGTTTGACGGCGGAGGTGAGGAGCATCACTCCTTTGACGTGATCGAGGCGCCCGAGAAATCCGATGCGGCGCAAGGGGCGCACCGTCGAACGCGCGGGCGGCCGTTCGGCGGGCGTGTCGCAGCCCTGGCGCATCATGACGAGCTTGGAGCGGGGGCAACCGTTCCGCGCGAGCGCGTCGCAGACCCACTGACAAACCCCGATGACGCGCTCGCAAGCCTCCCAGGTTTCCCCGATCTGGCGTCGGCGCAGGGCGAGCGACCGGGGATAACGCAAGGCGGTGCCGAAGCGGTCGGGCATCCGCGCCCCGAGCGTAGGCAGTTGGGCGGCGGCGCCCGCGAGCGTCCACGCAAGCGCGCGGGGTAAACCGCGTTTATGAAAATAGCATGCCGCGCAGCGGGCGATCCGGATCTCGCCGTCGCAGACCACGCGGTCCCAGCGCTTCATCGTCCCTCGCGCGCAAAACGCCGAGGCGGTGTGAAACGTGAGGAAGACGCGGAAACCGGCCGCGCGCGCCGCGCGCACATGCCAATAACCCGCGCCGTGGGTCCACGAATGAAAGTGCACGAGGTCGGGGCGCGTCGCGCGCAGCCATCGCGTCAAAATTTCCGCCGACGCGGGCGGGCGCCGTCCGAACGCCTCCGCGCGCCGATAGGTCGCACCCGCCGGATAGCGATAGACGGGGATCCCCTCGTGTTCGTAGGCGCGCGCCGCGTCCGCGTTGTGCGGGGCGGCGACGAGCGGTTCGTGCCCGAGGCGACGCAACTCGCGGACGAGCCCCGCCACATAGACTTCGCTCCCCCCGCTGCTCTCCGGATAGTACCAGCCGACGACGCAGACAATTTTCATGTGCCGGCGCGCAGTTTGGCCCAGTGCGCCGCGAAACGCCACACCGGTCCCGGCGGGAAAACGACGCGCGGAAGACGGAAGGGC
>JABWAM010000031.1 GCA_013360985.1 Verrucomicrobiia bacterium
CCTTGGCCGAACGGTCCGTCAAATGCAAACGCGCGCGGAGCGAAGCAAGGTCAGGCCCAAATCCACGGATCAACTCAATTTTCAGAGAGCAACCCTCCTCATCATCCATGGAGGATCGGAGGGGTAGATCGTGGCGAGATTCCCGACTCCCCACACGAAGGGTGCGACGGCTCGGCCGGCGGCCTCGCCCTCCCTTTCCACCGACCGTGCTTGGGAAAAATCCGCTCGGTCGCGAAGCGAGGGAGGGCGCCGCCGCCGCCGGCGCCGCGGCCGCGGCTCGAGTCCAAAATGTCGCGAGGGCGTCGCATGTTCCTCGACCGAGGATGAACTCCCTCCATGCCTTGCGCGAGGATTTGGGTCAGGGCGGGGCCGCGTCGGCGGCATCAAGATCCTTGCCATGCCGTGGCCCTGCGGCTATTTCATCCGCGTTCTTCATGAAATACATTTTTGTCACCGGCGGCGTGATTTCTTCTCTCGGCAAGGGGCTTACCGCGGCGTCGTTGGGCACGCTTCTCGAGCACCGCGGCCTGAAGATCGCCATCCAGAAGTTCGATCCGTATCTCAACGTGGACCCGGGGACGATGAACCCCTATCAGCATGGGGAAGTTTATGTCCTCGATGACGGCGCGGAAACCGACCTCGACTTAGGGCATTACGAGCGTTTCACCCAATGCCGCCTTTCGCGTTTGAACAACCTCACCTCGGGCCAGGTCTACGAGAAGATCATCAGCCAGGAGCGGCGCGGCGACTACCTCGGGAAGACCGTGCAGGTCGTTCCGCACGTCACCAACGAGATCAAGAAGCGCATCCGCGAGGTCGCCTCATCAAGCTCCGCCGAAGTCCTCATCACCGAGATTGGCGGGACCACGGGAGACATCGAGGGGTTGCCCTTCCTCGAGGCGATCCGCCAGTTCGCCCTGGAGGTCGGCGGGGAGAACGTCTTTTTCATCCACATCACGCTCGTGCCGTACATCTCCGTCGCCGGCGAGTTGAAGACGAAACCCACCCAGCAAAGCATCGCCAAGCTTCGCGAGATCGGCATCCAGCCACACGCCCTCATCTGCCGCACCGAACGTCCGCTGGGGAAAGAGGTGCGCCAGAAGATCTCGATGTTTTGCAACGTGCCTCTGGAAGCCGTGATCGAGGAGCGCGATGTGGAGCACACGATCTACGAGGTCCCCCTCATGCTGCAGCGGGAGAAGCTCGACGAGATCGTCGCGCGTCGGCTGCGCCTTCCGAAACGAGCGGCGCGCATGGCGCCGTGGCGGCGTTTCGTCCGGCGGGTCATTTCCCCCAAGCGCAAGGCGCGGATTGCCGTCGTCGGCAAATACATGGATTTTCAGGATGCCTACAAGAGCATCTACGAGGCGCTCACCCATGCGGGCGCTTGGCACGACTGCGGGGTGGACGTGGTGAACGTGGATTCCGAGGAGGTCGAACGCCGGGGCGCCGCGCGCCAATTGCGGGGCGTTCACGGAGTGCTCGTTCCCGGCGGATTTGGCGACCGAGGAATCGAAGGGAAGATCGCCGCGGCGGGTTGCGCGCGCCGCGCGCGGCTTCCCTATCTCGGCCTCTGCCTGGGGATGCAGGTCGCCGTGATCGAGTTCGCGCGGAGCGTCGCGGGGCTGCGCGCGGCGAACAGCACCGAGTTTGACGCGACGACGGCGGCGCCCGTGATCTCCCTATTGGAAGAGCAGCGAACGGTTCAGCAGAAGGGCGCCTCGATGCGCCTCGGCGCATGGCCGTGCAAGCTGGCGCGTGGGTCGCGCGCAGCCGCCCTTTATAAGCAGCGGACGATCACGGAGCGCCACCGCCATCGCTACGAGTTCAACAACGCCTACCGCCGGCGCTTCGAGCATCTCGGCATGGTCTTTTCGGGGGTCTCGCCGCGCAACGATCTCGTCGAGATCATCGAGATCGCGAATCATCCGTGGTTCGTGGCCTGCCAGTTTCATCCGGAATTTCAATCGCGCCCGAACCGTCCGCATCCGCTTTTCCGCGGCTTTCTCGGCGCTGCGTGCGCCCGTTGATTCCGCCTCGCTTCCGGACTGGCGCGGGGAGAACCGGTAGGCTACGAACGCGCCTCTCATGAGCCAGAAACCCGCCTCCGAACCCTCAAAAATGGAGAAGCTCGTCGCCCTCTGCAAGCGGCGCGGTTTCATTTTTCCTTCGTCGGAAATCTACGGCGGTTTCAACGGCTTCTGGGACTTCGGCCCCGCCGGCGCCGAACTCAAGCGCAACATCCGCGAGGCGTGGTGGAACGACGTCGTTCGTCGCCGCGCGGACGTCGTGGGCCTCGACGGGACGATCATCACGCATCCGCGCGTCTGGGAGGCGAGCGGCCATACGACCGCCTTCCACGATCCGATGGTGGACTGCAAGAAGTGCAAAGGGCGCTGGCGCGCCGACCAGCTTCCGGAGACGAAGTGTCCCGAGGGCGGCTCGCACGAGTACACCGAGGCGCGCCAATTCAACCTCATGTTTCAGACGCACGCGGGGCCCGTGATCGACGAGGCGAGCCTCTGCTACCTTCGTCCCGAGACGGCGCAAGTCATCTTCGCCCAGTTTCTCAACGTCTTGAATTCCTCCCGCCAAAAAGTGCCCTTTGGAATCGCTCAGATCGGCAAGGCCTTTCGCAACGAGATCAACCCGCGGAACTACATCTTTCGCTCGCGCGAGTTCGAGCAGATGGAGCTCGAGTTTTTCATCAAGCCCGGCACCGACGCCGAATGGCATCGCTATTGGGTGGAGGCGCGCCTCGCGTGGTACGAGAGCATCGGCCTGCCGCGTGACGCGCTCAGTCTCCACGAATATCCGAAGAGCGATCTTGCGCATTACGCGAGCGCCTGCGTGGACGTGATGTACGCTTTTCCCTTCGGCGTTCAGGAGCTTGAAGGGATCGCCGCGCGCGGCAACTTCGACCTCTCCCAGCACCAGAAGTTCTCGGGAAAGAAGATGGAATATTTCGATGACGAGACGAAGGAGCGCTACGTCCCTCACGTCGTCGAGCCTTCAGCGGGCGTGGACCGCATCGCGCTCGCGCTCCTCTGCGACGCCTTCATGGAGGAGGAGGTCGCCGATGAAAAAGGAAAACGGGAAGTGCGTTCGGTGATGCGCTTCGCCCCGCGCATCGCGCCGGTGAAGGTCGCCGTCTTCCCGCTCCTTCGGAACAAGCCCGCGCTGGTCGCGAAGGCGCGGGAAGTTTTCGAAGGACTCCTGCCTCATTTCGCCGTCGAATGGGACGATCGGGGGAACATCGGCAAGCGCTACCGTTATCAGGACGAACAGGGGACCCCGTGGTGCGTGACGGTGGACTTCGACACCTTGGGCGAGAACGGCCCCGCGCTCGCCGACACGGTCACCCTTCGCGATCGCGACACGATGCGGCAGGAGCGGATTCTCATTTCCGAGATCATTCCGCTCCTCGCGTCCAAGCTCCGCTGATCGGTTGCGCCGGCGGAGAGGCGCGGGCGCCGACCCGGGATCGCGCGCGTCCGCGGATCACTCCACTCGGCCGAAATGACGGGTCAGCGGCCAGTAGACGAACCAACCGCGCCCGACGATGTTCTTGTAGGGGACGATGCCCCACATCCGGCTGTCGGCGCTGGCGAAGCTGTTGTCGCCGAGCGCGAAATATTCCGAGGTCCCGAGGGTCTTGGGGTCTCCCGGTCCCTTCAGGAACTGTTGGCCGTGGGCGCGCGAGGTGTATCCGCGATAGCCGCCGCGGCAAGACGCCACGCGCGCGAAGGCGGGCTCCGAGGCGGGGCGTCCATTCACCCAGAGGCGCGGATCGCGAATTTCGAGAGTATCGCCCGGTAAGCCCGCGAGACGCTTGATGTAGAAATCGCCCGGCATCCCGACGGGAATATCGTGCGTCTCGAAGACGAACACGTCCGCGCGCCGCGGTTTGCGGAAGTGATAGGCCAACCGGTCCACGAAGAGCTGGTCGCCGCTTTGGACGACGCATTCAAGAAGCACCTCGCCTCGGCGATAATTTCGTCCAGGATCGAGGAGCGGCTTCGCGTCGCCCATCGGCTGCAGGACATCCATTTCGAACTTTCGCCGCTCGGCGGGGAACCAGTAGCGCGCGCCGCCGACCGTGAATTCCGTGGCGTCCATCGGGAGGAAGTTGAAGAACCCGTTACGCCCGCCGTAGTGGAGCGGACCGAGCTTCGCCTCGCGCGCCCACTCGATCCGTCCGTCGGCTTCGGCGGTATAGCGGAGGATGCGCTCGCCGAAGAGGGGAAACGCGACGAGGCGATACCACCAGGCGCGTTCGCGGTCGCCCACGGGGCGGACGGTGATCCCGTTGAGCGTCGGCTGCATCGAGCCCGTGGGAATTTTGAAGGGCTGAAGGAAATAGGCGCGCACGCCCATCGCCACGACAAGCGCCACGAGGATGACCTCCACGTTTTCACGCAGGGCGGAGGATTTCTCCGAGGGGAAACAGGCCGTATACGCCGCGCCGAGGGTTTCGGTGGCCGCGGGGAGATCGGGCGCGCGGGCGTGCAGCGCGTTGCGCGCGCGCTGGATCTCCCGCTGGAGGGCGGCCGAGGCCTTCGGCGCGAGCAAGTCGGAGCGCCGACGCCACTGCTTTTGGCAGTGCGCGATCATTTCGGCGAGCGCCCGGCGCTCCTTGCGCCGCCGTCGCCAATCCAGAAACTTCGAGATCACCGCCGTTTACCTAGCCCGCTTCCTTCGCGACTTCAATCCCGCGAAGGCGCGCCGCAGTCTTCGTCGGGAGACGCGCGAGAATCAGTCCGCGAAAGTCTTGGAGATCCGCGATTTCGAAGCGGCGCCTTCTGCCTTCCATCGCCCGCGCGTGAAATCCGGAAACGGGAGCGGCATGGAGTTTTCCGCGACCGAAATCTCGGAGAGCGGACCCGGAGCGCTCCACGCGGCGGCGTCGTAGACGTCCATGTCTGGCGGCTGACCGCGCCGAATCGTCTGAATGAGCCGGGAATTCATGATGAAATCCATGCCGCCGTGGCCGCCTAGTTTGAGCGCGGTTTCACCATATTTTTTCCAGAGCGGGTGCTCGTAGTCTGCCTTGAGATGATCGAGGGATTTCCATTCGTGCTCCTTCTGGCCGTTGAGGAAGATGCGCGGGGGATAATCGCAGAACGCGCCTTGGCTTCCCTGGATAAGGTTGATCCTGCTGTAGGGGCGCGGCGTCACGACGTCATGCTGGAGGACCACCGTGCGGCCGAGCGCCGTCTGGAGCAGGGAGACGTTCATGTCTCCGCAGCGATAGATCTCCCCGCGCTTCGGGTCCTCGGAGGGCAGATTCGCGTCGCGATATTCCGCCAGCGCCGCCGGCAAACTGCTCATGGAAACCAGGCGGGTGAATCGGTCGCCTTGGTGGATATTCATGTACCAGGCGACGGGGCCCAGGCCGTGCGTGGGATAAAGGTTGCCGTTGCGCAATTTGTGCGGCTCGCGGCGCCAGAGGCCCTCGCCGCGGTCCGCGAGCAGGATCTCGCGCAGGTCATGGATGTAGGCGGCTTCGCCATGGGTGATCGTTCCCAGGAGTCCCGCGCGGACGATGTTGAGCACCATCAATTCCGTCGCTCCGTAACAGCAGTTCTCCAGCATGACGCAATGACGGCGGGTGCGCTCGGAGGTGTCCACCAGCCGCCAGCAATCGGCCAGCGTGGTGGCGGCCGGCACTTCCACCGCGACATGCTTGCCGCATTCCATGGCGTGGAGCGCGCAGGGGACATGGAGATCCCACGGCGTGCAGACATAAACGAGATCCACGTCCGCGCGTTCGCACAAGCCGCGCCAGTCCGTTTCGCTCGCGGGAAGGGGATGTCCTGCTCCCGTGACGCATTCGCTGGCCTGACGGACCTGAGCTTCGTTGGGGTCGTGCCACGCGACGATGCGCGCGCCTTCGACGGCGAGGACCTCCTTGAGGACGCCGAACCCTCGTCCTCCCAATCCGATGAAACCGATGCGGACCACGTCGCGCGCTTCGAACGGCACGCCTTTCATCGTCGCGCCCTGCGCAGGCGGGGTCGCTTCGATCTTCGCCAGGGTTTCTTTCGTGTGCGTTGCGATTTCGTTCATCGGAGATTGGTAAAAGGTTCCTTTTCGCGCGTCAATGAGACGCCTTGGGCATGACGAGAGCCACGATGCCGGAGCGGACGAGCGGACGGAGGAAATCCAGGATCATGCCGCGCGCTTCGAGTTCGCTGAGTTTCCAGCGCCGCTGATGAAGGGCCACGATCTCTCCCAGCGTGCGCGTTCCATCGAAGAGCGCGAGAGCGGCAACGCCCGCGCGATCGAGTTCGATCCGTCGCGTTTTCGAGATCGGAAGCCACCAGCCGATCAAGGGGACCCAGCGCGGGCGGCGGAGCGGGATGGCGAGGCGCAGGCCGCCGTCGGGAAGCGGCGCGCGTTCCGCGGCGGCGTTGGGGGTCGGAATCATCCGCAGAAGTTCGGCGATCTCCAGGCGCCGGTGGGGGAGCGACGCGCTCTTGGGCGGGAGGGAGGGAGGCGTCGGCGGGCGCGCGGGAGGGATCGGTTGGCGGAGGATCGCGGTTTCCACGCGGGAAGGCAGATGCGCGATCAGAGCGCGGTCGCGGCGCGTCCAGATCTCCAGCGCCCAGAGGCGTTCGGCGTCGAGGCGCGGCCAGAGCCAGGCTCGGCCTTCTTTGGGCAAGCGGCGCGGCGCCGACCACCATCCGATGGGGCGGCGGCGAAGGGCGAGTTCCGCGACCTCAAGGCGCGGAGCGGCCGCGGGAGACGAAAGCTTCCAGACCTGGACGCCCCGTCCCTTGATGCGCGCGAAATGCGCGGCGGGATCGGTTCCTTCAAGGATCGCGGAGAGCATCCCGAAGCGATGAAGAATCACGCGGTCGCCGGCGCGCGTCGCGAACTCCATCCGCTGAAGCGCGGGAAGCGAGATCGCGACCTCTGGTTCGAACGCAGCGGGGAGCGTGAGGTCGAGTCCTAAGGCGCTCCAGCGGCGTTCGGGGCCAGCGTTGGGCGTCCAGGAGGCGAGAACGGCGCGCGCGACCTCTTCGCGCCGCCGGGGATGCGGAGCGAAAATGACGCCGAGAATTTGCCTCGCCTCGGAGAGATGCCGCGCCGCATAGAACGGAATCGTTCGATCGCCGCTCAGACAGGCGCGCCAGCCGTGGGCCTCTTCGATGCGGCGGTCGTCGGCTTTGGAAACCGCGTCGAGCGGGAGGTTGGCGCGAAGAAGGTCGCCGAGGCGGCGATCCAGGTCCGGCGGCGCGTCAGTCTTCTTCCAAAACACCTGGAGCGTCTCGCCCTCGCCGTCGGCCAGCGCGAGGCGACCTTCGTCCGGCTTGAAGCTGTAGCCGACGACCTCCCATTCCGCGGGAACCTCGAAACGGAAGTCGCGCCAGGCGAGCGGGAGGGTGGAAGGAAGATCGGCCACGAGGGAGAGCGCGCCGCCGCGCCGCGGCGGAAGCGCGGGAAAGGGCGTCGGTCAATGGCCGCTGATTCCTCCGGTCTCGATGTCGAGGTCTTCGGCGCGCGCGACGCGGTCCACTCGTCCGTCCTTGATCCAGACGATGCGGTCAGAGGCCTTGAGCATCTTGTGATCGTGCGTGGCGGTGACGATCGTGACCTTGAGATGGCGGCAAAGCTGCTGGAGCAGTTCGATGATTTCCTCGCCGGTTTTGAAATCGAGGTTGGCCGTCGGCTCGTCGGCGAGGACGATCGTCGGCCGGTTGACGAGCGCGCGGGCGATCGCGACGCGCTGTTGCTGACCTCCCGAGAGTTCGTCGGGGCGATGATGGAGGCGGTGGCCGAGGCCGACGCGGTCGAGGACTTCCTTCGCGCGATGCTCGGCGTCGTCGGGTGACGCGCCCGCGAAGAGGGCGGGGAGGGAGACGTTTTTCAGCGCGGTGAGCGAAAGGATGAGATTGTACGACTGAAAGATGTAGCCGATGTGGCGTCCGCGGAAGAAGGCGAGCTGGCCCTCGGTGAGGCGGTTGAGATGGACGCCGTCAATCTCGACCGATCCCTCGGTGGCGCGATCGAGGCCGCCGATCATGTTGAAGAGCGTGCTCTTTCCCGATCCGGAGGGACCCATGATCGAGAGGTATTCGCTTCGAAAGATCTCGAGGTTTACGCCCTGAAGGGCATAGACGCGGTGGCTGCCGGACCCGTAAGCCTTGGCGACTCCGCGGAGTTGGATCAGCGTCGCGCTCATGTCAGTAGGGCATGCGGAAGACGGATTTGGAGAGGAACATCACGCCGATGCAAAAGATCGTGATCAGGCCCGAGCCGCAGAAGAAGCCGGCGGTGAGGACGGGCGCGTAGCGGCGCCATTCCTTGCCGACTTTTTTCCCGATGTAGAAACGGCCGAGGAGCGCGCCGGCGACCTGGGGAAAAATGGTGTGCGGCATGGCCTGATTGAGGCCCGCGACGAGCCCGTAGAGGAGCATCGTGGGAGCGGAGAGGAGTTTGAGGACGCCAAAGAGGCCGAGGCCGCTTCCCAACCCGACGGCGATCAGCCATGGCTTGAAGGCTTCGCGAAACTGGGAGTAGCCGCCGGCGGTCGAGGAGTAGAGGAGCGTCTGGTTCTTTGCCTGGAGGTCCCAGATGGTCTCGGCGTAGGGATAGTTCGAGGAGGGGATCGGCGCCATGGACCAGATCACCTGGGCGAAGACGATCGAGCAGAGGATGATGAAGGGGACGAGGACGATCTCCGTCTTCCAGATCGAGGTGAACTTCGTGCCGGTGAGCTCCGCCTCGCGGTAAAAGACCGTGTGGACGCCGTAGTTGTGGATCGGGAAGGGGAGGAACCAGCAGGCGACGCCTTGATAACCGGAGAGGATCATCCCCGCCTCGCGGACGAAGGGGATGCTCAGAGACTGGCCGACGAGGCCTTCGAGTCGGGCCGTGACGTAGCTGATGATCGGCGTATAGAGGAGCGCGTAGATGACGAGGACGGTCATTACGCCGCGATGCCATCCGATGAGCGCGCCGCAGACGACGAGATAGAGGGCGACGCTGATCGCGTACACGAGGACGACGAAGGCGAAGGGGATATGGCCGCGGCCTTTGGGCGGGGCGACGACTTCCGCGGCGCCCTGCGCGCGGAACTTTCGGAGCGCGCGGAGGCCGCCGAAGATCGAGGTGAGGCCGATCACGGCGATCGCGAGGGAGATTCCGAGGCCGAAGCTGAAATAGAAGTCCACGGTGTTTTTGAAGAGGGTCTCTACGGTGCCGTCGCCGGGGGCCCAGGAGACGAGGGCGTGATGACGGTAGAGGATTGGGTTGAGGACCCACGTGATCAGGAGCCCCGAAAGCGCGCCGATGACCGCCCAGAAGGGCATGACCATTCCGACCATGAGGGCGCCGAGGTCGAAGGAGAGACCCGTCGCGACGGCGGGCATGAAGTCCTGAGTCTTGCCCGTCCAATCGGCGAACGGGATGGGGAACATCGTGATCGTGTGGCGGAGAAGCGCGGAGCTGAGCGTCGGCAAGCCCATATAGAGGAGGCCGAAGAGGAGGCCGATCGCGCCGCCGATGGAGAAGACGCGCCAACGCCAAGACTTGCCCGCGTCGCGTTCGTCGAGGTCCTCGGCGAGCGCGGTGATTCCTTGCGCGCCGACGGGCGCCATCGGAAAGGGAAGTTTTTCGATGTCGGAGGCGAGGCGGAAAAGGCCGAAGCTGAGGATCGAGTTGTCGAGGCGGGAGACGATCTCCTTGAAAACGACGAGGCCGATGACCGGCAGCCAGGCGACCTGAAAGAAGTTGCGCTCGGCGAGGACGCGCGGATCGTTCGGCGCATACCACGAGGGGATCAGGTCGGCCATGCCCTGGCCGACGACGGCGTCGCTTTGCACGAAGAACTGATTGTAGAGAAGCCCTTCGAAGGGCGAAGCCATCACCGCGCCCGCCATATAAAAGAGCGTGAAGATCTGAGCCTTTCGGAGGTCTTGGTGGGCGCGCTTGGCGACCTCCATGAAGAGGATGACGGTGACCCACTTCGCGGCGGGGCCGACCCCGAGGCCCGCGAGGAGATGCATGTAGATCGAGCCCGGCACCATGAGGATCCCGATGAAGACGGCGCCGATCACGGACGCCCACGAGAACCCTTCTTCGTACGTGCCCGGCGGCAGCATGATCTGCCGATAGCTTTCGAGTTCTTGGTCGGTTTTGATCATGGGATCGAACGTTGCGTGCGCGCGTCAGGCGATTGGCGATGCGGCCGGCGGCGGGGCGTCGAAGGCCTCGGCTTCGGCGAGATAATGCTCGCGCGTTTCGTCGGGGAGCGTGCGCCAGAGGAGGAACTGGAGGCGCATCTCGCCGAGGAAGACGCGGTAAGCCCGTTCCCAAGCGGAGGGAGGACCGGAGCGGCGGGTGAGTTCGACGTGGATTTCGCAGACCCCCTCGATGTCCGAAGGGCGGGCGGTGAGTTCGAAACCCTGGCTGATGCCTTGGTCGAAGGGTTGGAGCCAGATCGTCGCGCGGAGTCCGGGCATTTCCTGCGCGGCTACGCGGAAGACTTGCGGCGCGTCGGCGGCGAACTTTCCGACGGTGCGGTCGGCGTGGGAGGCGAAGTGTTCGCGGATGAAGGCGAGGATGCCGCCCACGTCGTGGCGCGAGATGGTGAAGGGGAACTCGAATCGGCAGGTATCGCCCTCGGGGCGCGGCGGACGCCAGGCGCGGCGGGTGTCGGCGGTGGCCTTGCGCGCGGCTTGGAGGGCGGGGTAGATCGTGGAAACCATGACGGTGGCCATCACGAGGAGGATCGTGGAGATCGCCGTCGTCGAGGAATAGTTCATTTCCGGCGCGCGGAAAAATCCCCAGGCGGCGAGGGCTTCCAGGAGCCGGGTGACGACCTGACTGAGGAGATAGCCGCCGAAACCGCCGATGACGGCATAGATGCCTGCTTCCACGAAGAAGAGGGCGGCGATGGTCTTGGGCGCGAGACCGAGCGCGGAGAAGGTGTAAATCTCTTTTTCGCGGTCAATGACCGAGCCGAGCATCGTGGAGAAGATGATGAGCCCTCCGAGGAGGATCGGGACGAGGACCTCCGCGGCGCCGGAGACGCCGTACTTCGTTCCGTAGAAAAAATGGGTGGCCTCGCCGCCTTGGTTGAGCCATGCGCCCGCGTCGTTGACGAGCGCGAGGTCGCGCGCGAGCGTTTCGGGGTCGGCGCCGGAGGCAGGGTAGACATTGAGGCATTTGAGCGACATCCCGAGTTCGGCGTGTCGTTGCGCTGGAACGAGAAGGAGGCTTTCCGGATTGACGACCTCGAGGGCTTGCGGTTCGAGGCGAGCGAGGGCGTCCTCGAGGTCGTTTTGTTGGTCGGCGGCCGAATCGGTCGCGTCGAGGCCCGCGCTCCCTTTCGAGGTGAAACGCATCGCCTGCTGGGTCGCCACGAAGTTGACGGGGAGCAGGCGCGCGCCGTCCACGTCGCGCAGCGCGGCGAGCTTCGCGGGATCGAAGGCCCCGAGGACGATCAGGTCCACGCCGCGCACCCGGACGCGGTCGCCGGTTTTGGCGCCGAGTTGCGCGAGGAGGCTTGGCGGGAACCAGGCGCCCTTGCCCGCATTGAACTCCTCGATGCGTCCGGGGAGGCAGGCGCGGAGGGCGGGGAGGGCTTCGATTTCGCGGGGATCGAGGCTGAGGAGCGCGCTCGCTTGGACGACGGCGCCGGAGGGATGCTGCACAGGAATGACGAGGGCGCCGAAGGAAGATTCGGCCTGGGTGCTGACCCCGACGTCCATTTCTTCGGTCAGCCACCAGCGGCCATGGACGTCGCCGCGCGCGCCGACGAGACCGCGCGTTTCCTCCAGGACGTTCGGATCCATCGAACGCCAGACCTTGCGGTGGACGAGGAGGCGCGTGAAAGAATCGCTGACGCCGATCGCGTAGCGGTTGATCCCTTCTTCGGTCTGCACCGAGACGAAGGAGAGGATCGTGAAGGTGAGGAGGAGGACCGTCGCGGTGGTCAGGATCGTGCGCACGGGGCGACGGCGCATCGTCGAGATGGCCAGGGAAAGGGCCGCGCCGAGGTTGCCGATGGCGCCCCGGCGGAGGGCGTGGGCGGCGGTGGCGAGACCCTGGAGTTTGTTCACTTCATAGACAAACTTGTCGCCGATGATCCAGATGACGCCTCCACTCATCATCATGATGACGAAGGCGAGGATGATGATCATCGGCGTCGCGGCGAACGCGAAGGCCGGGTGGACGAAATAAAGCACGAGGAAAGTGGCCGCGAAGACGAGGGCGAACGCGGCGATCTTGCGATAGACGCTGTAGGTGGCGAACAGCAGGCTCTGGAGGCCGAGCGAGAAAGGGATGGCGAGCACGAGGAGCACGGTGACCGCGACGACCATGTCGTTCGTCGTCGCGATCACGGGGTGATAGACGCGGCGTTCGATCGCGGAGGCGAGGGCGGAATCGCGGTCCGCTTCGGAATGGCGGAGCGCTCCATCGGCAACCTGGGCGCGCTCCAAGGTGCGGATCGCCCGCGCATGGAGGGTCTCGAGGGCGTTGAGGATGATATTGTGGCGACGAAGGCGATGGAGGCGGGTCTCGTTGAGGTTGACGAAGTCCCGCGCGGGTTGAGCATAGAGATCGAGCGTCGGCGCTTGGGGGCCGGGCGGTTCTCCGTTGCCGGGCGCGAAGCCGAGGCCTTTCGCCGCTCCGGGGGGACAGTTGACGAGGAGCGCGACGTTTTCGCGGTGGAAGGGATCTTGGTAAATCACCTTCACGCCGAGGGGCTTCTCGATGTAGCACGCGCCGACGCCGACGAGCGGATCGTAGCGAAAATGCTCGCGGCGGTAGGCGGAATCGGTCAGCCCGTTGTACAGGGTAAAGGAGGAGGGAAGGAACGATTCGCCAAAGGGCAGGGTGCGCCCGATGAGGCGGCTCGACGCGGCGGGGAACATCGCGAGGATGGCGTAGGACTCGAAACGCGCGCGCGGCAGATAGAAGCCCGCCTTTTCCCATCGGGAGCTCACGCGCCCCGCGCCGCCCCGCGGGTTGGCGACCGTGATGCGCGCGATGCGGCCGTCCGGGTCGAAGCGCGCCGCCTCGACGAAGGCGCGCCGGCCGTAGGCCGAATGGATGGCGGTCCAGGGGAAGCAGCCGTTGCCGTCGGTCCACGTGTAATAGTCGTGGAGTTCGGTGAACTTCGCGTCGAGCGCGCGGCCGGCGACGGCGACCTGATTGTGCAGGCCGGCGATGACGTCGTTGAGGACAAAGTGGACCAGGGCGCCCGGCTCGGGGCGATTCGGGGTGTTCTGGCCGAAGGTGTAGCTCTTGACCATGTGGCCTTCCGGTTCGGCCTTCGCGTCGTTCCAGAGGTAATCCTCGAGGCAGAGGGCGCTCTGACTCACGGTGAGGACTCGGTTCGGCACGGAAGCCCAAGGGGCGTTCGCGAGGAGGTCGAGCGCCGCCGCCGCTTCGGACGCCTGCTGGCGAATGCCGTCGAGGCGCCCGGCGTCCCGGGCGGCGAGCGGCATCCCCATTCCGGACGCGCGATCGAGGGCCGTCGCGAGGGTGAGCGAGGGAATTTCGAAAACCTCGGCGAAGAGCGATTCGGCGGTGGAGGGGCTGTTGACGTATTCGGATGCGGATTCACGAGGCCAGATGGCATTCGGCGCGGTTCCGGCAATCAGGCGTTGCGCGGCCTCCGAAAATTCGGCGTAGAGCTTTTCGTGGGTGGAATTTTTCGATGGGACCGCGAGCCAGGTCCGGTTGCCCGCGGTGAACCGCAAAGCCGCGTGCATGGTGGGATGACATCCCTGGAGGCGCCGGGCGAGGGCGACGGCGTCGTCCTGCGCCTTCTGGAGGACGTCGAGTTCGCCGAGGCGTCTTTGCAGGCGGTCGCGCACCTCGTCGCGAACGAGTTCAAACCCTTTTCGGTCCGCTTCGGGAGGGAGTTG
Source organism: Verrucomicrobiia bacterium (assembly GCA_013360985.1). GTDB lineage: Bacteria > Verrucomicrobiota > Verrucomicrobiia > JABWAM01 > JABWAM01 > JABWAM01. The sequence goes on from JABWAM010000031.1 coordinate 13,887, forward strand.
ACGGTCGCGGATCGCCTCGCGCGCGCGGAGGAGCGCGCGGCTTTGGGCGAGGAGGTCTTCGATGCGTTGATCCGCTTCAGTGTCGGTGGACGGGCCGGTCTGTCGGCCGCGTTCCCGATCGAGGCGAAGCGCGATGAGATCGAGCTGGAGATCGCCGTGGCGGCCCCGGGCGGCGTCGCGGAGCATTTCGTGGACGCGCTCGGCGGACTCGCCCTCCGCGCGCAGCGGGTCCGTCGCGCGGAGAACCTGGAGGAGGCCATGGAGCGTTTTGCGTTCCTGCGTCAGAAACGCGCCGCGCGCGGGGAGCGGATCCTTGATCAGGCTGGGAAACGCGCGGCGGAAGGCGGCGTAAAACTGGCGTCCGCCCTCCATGAAGTTGGCGCGGTTGTCGAAGAAGGCGATGAGCGTCGAGCGCCGCGGAGGCGCGGCCGACCAGCGGCGCGCGATCTCCAGGAGCGCGGCGCAGTTGGCGGCCGTTTCGCCGTCGGGAGATTGGAGGAACACGGGGCCATCGCTGTCGTAGGAGGAGGAAAGGATCAGGCACTCGCCTTCCCCCTTCGAGGCGAAGGTCGGGGCTGTGCCGGGGATCCAGAGGAAGAGGTTGCGCCCTTCGGCGTGGACCCATTCGATGGCGGAGACGACGCGGATGCGTTTCGCGGCGAGGAGGCCTTCGCGCGCCGCGGTCGTTCGCGGGATCCAAAACCGCGGGAGGTCCACGCTCGCGTAGCTGCGCTTGTCGCGAAGGCAGGCGCGGTCGTCGTCTTCGGCGCCGAGGTAGATGATCGCGCCCGCGCCGTAGCGGAAGGCGCGTTCGAGCGCGCCCACGGCGCCGAAATCGGCGAGGACGACGGCGCCGCGACAATCGCGGCCGTTGAAATCGGCGGGGGCGCCTGCGCC
>JABWAM010000315.1 GCA_013360985.1 Verrucomicrobiia bacterium
CCATCCCGCTGCCGTCCGCCGTCGGACGCCCTTCGACACCTTCCGTCATGCCGCCCGCGGTTCCCCCGCCTCCTTCGGCGCCCCAACCCTCTCTCCCCGTCGCGACGAAACCGCCGGCGCCGGCTCTCCCCGCGCCGTCAGTGAAAGCGACGGCGCCCTCGCTCCCGCCGCCGCCCCCTCCACCCTCTCCGCCCTCTTCGCCGGCCGAAGCTCCCCACGCGACCATCCCCTCGCTCCTCCATCTTCTCGACGTGCCCGGAGGCGAGAATCTTCGCCTGCAGGATCTCGTGGAACGCGCGCGGCAAAAACTCGGCGTCAGCGGGCTCCTCGTCGCCGCGCAGGACGGCCTGCCGCTGGCTGGGCACGTGCCCGAAGGCCTCGACGCAAACGCTTGGAGCAGCTTCGGGCCGCATCTCTTTCGGAAGCTTCACCTGGAAGACCCCGCGTTGCCGCCGGGGAAACCGCGGCGCTTTCTCCTCACGTTCGGCGAAGACTGTTTCTCGTTCTGGAACGAACAGGGAATCTACCTGATTTGTCGCCACGCCTTGAAACAGATGACTCCGGAATTCGAACGGAGCAGCGCGCTCCTGGCCGACGGGCTCGCCCGCTACTGCAAACAACACGCCTCCGCCGCTTAATCCTTCGCCATGTCGATCATCAACTACGGCAGCAAGGAGATCCAGTTCAAGATCGTCTATTATGGACCCGCGCTCTGCGGGAAGACGTCCAACTTGATGTACATCCACTCCCAGGTCGCTCCCGAGAACAAAGGGGATCTCGTCTCCCTGGCCACCGCCGCCGATCGCACCCTCTTCTTCGACTTCCTTCCTCTCAACGCGATCGCGATCAAGGGCTTCCGCACCAAATTTCAGCTTTACACCGTTCCCGGTCAGGTGATCTACAATACGACGCGCCAGCTCGTTCTGCGCAGCGTGGACGGCATCGTATTCACCGCCGATTCGCAATGGGAAAAGATGGAGGAAAACGTGGAAAGCTTCCGCAACCTCGAGGAGAACCTCCTGAAGCAAAACACCTCTCTCGACGGCATCCCTTACGTGCTTCAATACAACAAGCGCGACCTTCCGAACGTCGCCCCCGTGAACTACCTCGAATACGTGCTGAACAATCGCGCCGTGCGCGTCCAGTCCTTCGAATCGTCCACGGCGACCGGCCAGAACGTCTTCGCCACGCTCAACGCGATCTCCCGTCTTCTCCTCTACAAGTTCACCAAAGAAAGCGACCTCGCCGATAAACGCTCCAAAACCACCGTGCTCATGTCCACGGTTCGTTAACCCATGGAAACCATCCCGTTTCTCACGAAAGAGGATGTTGTCGAGCTCGACAACATCTTGGAAGATTACCTCCACAAATCCGACGCCGACTTCACGATGGTGATCGATCGCGGCGGCACGGTGATCGCGCAGTGCGGCAAGGCGGGAAACAAGGATGTTGCCATCGTGGCGGCGCTCGCCGCGGGTTCGTTCGCCGCCACCAAAGAGCTCGCCCGTCGCATCGGCGAGAACGAGTTCAGCGCCCTCTATCATCAGGGACGCGGCCGCCACATCTTCATGAGCTCGATCGACGAACACACGATCATCATCACCCTGTTCGGCGAAGAGACCACGGTCGGCCTCGTCCGCTTCTACACGGTGGACATCGTTCCGCCGATCAGCGCGCTGCTCGAACGCTTCCGATCGCGGGAAGCCCCCTCCATCCCCGAGCTTTCCGCGACCGGCGCCATGGCCCCGTTTGGCCCGGGGCGCGATTGAATCGGCGACCTCGGCGTCGCGATTCTCGGCGATCGTCTGCTCTCGCCGCCTCGCCCGCGTCTTTTTCCCGCCATTCCTTCATGCGCTCCCGCGCTTCCCATTCTTATCGCGGCGAACCCGACGCCGCCGGCCGCTACGGCCCCTACGGAGGCATCTATGCGCCCGAAACGCTGATCCAGCCCCTGCGCGATCTCGAGGCCGAGTTTCGCCGAGCCCGGCGCGATCCCGCGTTCCGACGGGAGTTGGATCGTCTCCTCGCCGCCTTCGCGGGGCGCCCGACGCCGATCTATTTCGCGGAACGCCTCACGCGCGCGCTTGGCGGAGCGCGCATCTGGCTGAAGCGCGAGGACCTCCTCCATACCGGAGCGCACAAAATCAATAATGTCCTCGGGCAGATGCTGCTCGCCCGCCGCATGGGCAAGACGCGCGTCGTCGCCGAAACCGGCGCTGGACAGCACGGCGTGGCTACCGCCGCCGCCGCCGCGCGCTTCGGTCTGTCATGCGTGATCTACATGGGTGCGGTGGACGCGCGGCGTCAGGCCCTCAATGTCCACCGCATGCGCCTCCTCGGCGCGGAGGTGCGCGAAGTCGCCGTCGGACAGCAGACCCTCAAGGAAGCGATCAACGAAGCGATGCGCGACTGGGTGAGTCATGTCCATTCGACGCATTACGTGCTCGGAACCGTCTACGGCCCGCACCCCTACCCCGTGATGGTCCGCTGCTTTCAGGATGTGATCGGGCGCGAGGCGCGCGCGCAAATCCTTCGCGCGGAGAAGCGTCTTCCGGATGTCCTCGTCGCCTGCGTCGGCGGCGGCTCGAACGCGATCGGACTCTTCCACGCCTTCCTCGGCGACCGAAAGGTCCGCATGGTGGGCGTCGAGGCGGGCGGCCGCGGCCCGAAACTCGGCGAGCATGCGGCGCGTTTCGCGGGCGGCCGCCTCGGGGTGCTGCAGGGCGCGCGCACCTTTGTGCTT
>JABWAM010000316.1 GCA_013360985.1 Verrucomicrobiia bacterium
CGGCGCCGCAGCAGCGGCTTCACCACAAAATGTTGGAGAAGCGTCACGCATTTCTCGATCGAGGATGGGTTTCCCTATGCCTTACGCGGGGATTTGGGGATCGGGGTTCGGAGTTGTGCTTCTCGCCGGGATCCTTTACAAGGAAGCGCCGTCCGGTTTTCGTCCGTGGGATTCCGGACGTTCCTGTTGTTGACCCATGAACGAACCTCCTCGCGATTCGCCGCGTGACCCGCGCGGCGGTTATCGTTCCCGCCGCCGCCGCACGCTCTGGGAACGGCTCCGGGCGCAGGCGTCGCTCAAGGAAATCGGGCGAAGTTTTCGTTATCTGGCCGTGATGATCGTCGGCGAGCGTCCGATCCAGATGCTGACAAAAGATCTGGAGGGCTTGAGTTTTCGCAAAGGACTCCATGTGATGGCGCGCCGGCTTTTCGGGAAAGACCCGATGCATCAGATGTCGGCCGATATGCGGCGGATTCGATGGTACGGCACCCTGGCGGTGATCCTGGGTCTGGCGCTCGTCGGAACGGGTTTTTTCTGGGGGATGCGCTTTTATCAGCGATGGCGCCAGGAACAGGTCGTGGAACAGGCGCGCGCGGCGTGGAAACGCGAAGACCTTCGCAACGCCGCCCTGGCGGCGCGGCGGGCGCTGCAGATGAATCCCGCGAACGTCGAGGCGTGCCGGATCATGGGAGACCTCGCCGAACGGTTAGGTTACCGGGAAACCGTGGGTTGGCGCGAACGCATCGCGATCCTCGATCCGAACGAAACGAACCACCTCGTGTGGGCGGCGGCGGCGCTTCGCTTCAACGATCCGGCGGCGGCGAATCGCGCCCTGCTTTCGGTGGATATGTCCAGCCGGGCCACGGCGGAATACCACAGTCTCGCGGCGGGTCTTGCGCTCGAGGTGGGGAATCCTCCTTTGGCCGAATACCATCTCGCGCGCGCCTTTCGTCTGCGGCCAACGGACGACAATCTGAAGTTCAACCTCGCCTGCGTCCGTCTCCAGTCCTCCAAGCCGGAGATCGCGAGCGGCGCGCGCGCGACGCTGGAGCAGTTTCGCGTCCAACCGCGCCATACGGTACCCGCCCTTCGCGCGCTGTTTGCCGACGCGGTGCTCCGCAAGGAAAAGGAGCGCGCCATTCGCCTCGCCCAGGAGTTGCAGTCGGCGCCGGGCGCGGAGTTTCGCGACCGCCTGCAATACCTGGAAATCCTGCGCCGTCAGAAGAGCCCCGAGTTCGCGTCCTATCTCGCGCAACTTCAGAGGGAATCGCTTCGCAACACGCCCGACATGGCGCGGCTGATCTCCTGGATGAACGACCATCGCCTGGCCGCCGCGGCGCTCGAGTGGGTGAACCGCCTTCCGCCCGACACGCTCGCGCGCCAGCCGATTCCCGTGGCCGTCGCGGTCTCCCACGAATTCCTGCGCGGATGGAGAGAGCTCGAGTCGCTGCTGATGAAAGGCGAATGGGGCGACCTCGATTTCATGCGTTACGCGCTCCTTGCGCACCTCAATCGCCAGAACCGCGACGGCGCCAACTCGCGGGTGCAGTGGGGCCTCGCGTTGGCGAAGGCGGGCGAACGCCCCGAAGCGCTCGGCGCCCTCGCGCGCCTCGCCGAAGGCTGGGGGTGGACCAAGGAGGCGGAGGAACTCTATTGGAAACTCGGGAGCGGCGCCGCGCCGCAACGCAACGGGACGGGGAGCTTCGGCTCCCCGTTTTGTTTGTTATAGTCGCCCGCTCGGGGGGGGCGGGCGCGAGCGCGGCGACCTTCGCCGCCGCCGCCTTCACCGGCGCGAACGCCGCCGTGCTCTTGGCCAGGTCGCCCGCGTCGGCGATGTTGTGCAGGTTGTCGGCCGCCTCGGCGAGTTCCTTGCTGGCGGCATTGATCTCCTTGACCTTCTCGCGCGGCACGCCGCTGTCCTTGGCGAGCGACAGCGCCCCGAGGGTCTTGGCGAGCGTGGCGACGGCGTTGGCCTTGTCCGAAACGCCCGAGATGGAACCGCCCGCCAAGGCCGTGTCCATCGCCTTGACATCGGCGGCGATGCGATTCACCGCGTCGGCGAACGACCCCGCCTTGGCGACCTCGCCGTGCGCGTGGCCGTCGTCCTTGTGCCCGGGCTGGCCGTGGCCGTCGTCCTTCCCGTGGCCGTGCTGCGCCAGCGCGGGAGCGGCTGCCGAGAGGGCCAGGCCCGCGGCGAGAGAGAGGAACAGGTTGGAACGCTTCGTGCTTTTCATGTCAGGACTCCTTGAAATGATGAATGGAACGATCGGATGGACGATGCTCGGGGCGGACAACGTGAACGCCCGGGCGGGTGTTTGGCCGCGCACGCCGCGGCTGCGTCCTTACTCGGTAGGGTGCGTCGGCGCCTCCTCCCCCGCCCGCGCGGGGAACTCCACGATCGGCCCGGGCCGCGACGGATCGCCGCGACTCGACGCGGGCGGGTGCGTCAGATCCTCGAAGATGTCGTGCACGCCCCGGAAGGCGTCGACGGCGACCGCGACAATCAGGTCGCACTCGGAGGCGGGCAGGGTCAGGATGTCGAGCGCGGCCTTGAAGTACGACCAGCGCTCGCGCTGGCGTTCGCCGTGGGGCTCGAAGTACTCGGTGCCGGAGCCCGGCCCTCCCGCGGCGGGCAGGCCCAGGGCCTTGCGCACCGCCGGGGCGATGAACCGCCCGCCGTTGGTCGAGCCCTCCAGCACGTAGAACGTGCCCAGCAGCGCCACCGCGTCGTCC
>JABWAM010000317.1 GCA_013360985.1 Verrucomicrobiia bacterium
GGCCAGGAGGAGGCCGACGGCCGCCATCGCCCAAGGTTCGGCGCCGCCGAAGAGCAGGAGCGCGAGCGCGCCCGACGCGAAAAAGAGAAGGGGAGCGAGACGGAGGGTGGGGGGCGCGGCGGATTCCTGCATGCGTCCTCGGCGACGGCTCATGGGAAGGCTTCCTTGGAGGCCGCGTCGCGCGCGGAGGCGAAACGGGCGGCGGCATTCGCCCACGCCTCGGCGGATAGCTCGGCGAGGAGACGCACCGTGTCGGGATCCCACCGCGCCGCGTCGGCCCACAGAAGGAGCCGCCCATCTCCGGCGGCCCGGAACTCTTGGGTGCACTGTCGCTGGGCGCCCAGGCGGGCTTCGGCGCCGGGACGCGTCCATTCCCATTGGCGGGAATCCATGCGGAGCGAGGCGGATTGAAAACCGAGCTTGTGGAGCATCATGCCGAAGTGATCGAGGAGTTCCGCCATGCTTTCGCTGCGTTCCGCCTCGATCTTCAGAAGCCGCGCGAGGTCCAGGGCGTATTTCGTATGTCGCCGGCGGAGCACGGCGGTGCTGAGCAGATGCCCGAGGCGATACCAGTTGTTGACATACCCGAAGACGCGCGCGCTCATCACGACGAGCAGCATGAAGACGCCCATGAAGATCGGGAGCCAGCGTTCCTTGCCGATGAAGACGCCGATCGCGAGGAGAAAAAAGAGCGCGCAGAGGCCGTAGAGCAAGAGGACCACTCGCCGCTGGGAAAATCCCATCGCCGTCATGCGATGGTGAATATGGCGGCGGTCGGCGCGGAAGATGGGCAGCCCGACCAGGAACCGGCGAAAAATCGAGAAGCCCGTGTCGATGATCGGCAAACCGAGCGCGAAAAATGGCACCATCAACGCCATGGCGATGGTCCCTTTGTTCGCGTTGACCGTCGCGATTTCCGCGACGAGGAGCCCGAGAAAATAGGCGCCGCCGTCGCCCATAAAAATTTTCGCGGGCGGAAAGTTGAAGAAGAGAAAGGCGCCCAAGGCGCCCGCCATGCCCATGCAGAGGCCGAGCAGGAAGAGATTGCCCGAAGCGACGGAGAGGATCGCCAGCAGCGCCATGAGGATGAACACCATTCCCGCGGCGAGGCCGTCGAGGCCGTCCACGAGATTGACGAGATTCGTCACGCTCACGAGCCAAAAAACGGTGATCGGAAGATCGAGCCATCCCAGCGGCTGGACCGAATGCGTCACGACGTTGGTCCAGCTTTCCACGCGGATGCCGCCCGCGTAGGCGACCAACGCGATGCCGATCTGCGCGAGGAGCTTGATTTTGGCGCGCAACGGGCGGAGGTCGTCGCAGAAGCCGAGCGCGAACATCGCCGCGCAGGAGAGCGGCACGGCCATCGGAGCATCGCCCATCGGCAACCCGAGGCGCGGGCCGACGAGCGCCGCGCTCGTCCAGACGAGGAGAAACGACGTGATGAGGGCGACGCCGCCGATGCGGGGAACGGCGATCGCGTGCGCACCGTGGAATTGCGTGGCGCGATCGAGCAAGCCGCGGCGAATCGCGACCGCGCGCACCCAAGGCGTCAACGCAAAACAGACGAGCAGCCCTTCGAGGCCGCAGGCCAGCGCGAACCACATTCCGGGTTCCGCCTTCATGCGGCCGCCTCCTCCAGGACTTTGCGAAACTGCGTGGTGCGCTGTTTCCGGTCCGCATGTTCGTGAGCCCACTCGCGCAGGCGGCGCGCCTCCTCGGGCCGGCGCGCGAGCAGGGTGAGCGTCGCCGCGGCTTTCTCGAGTCCTTCCGCCGTCGCGCCGGGACGGACGATCGCGCCGAGGCGGTGGCGGCGCGTCAGGCTTCCCACCTCGGCAGCCTCGCTCCCGACGAAGATCGTGGGGCGTCCAGCGGCGACGGCGCCGTAGAACTTGCTCGGCACGAGGAGTCCGTCGGCTTCCGGTTTTTGCGCGATGAGATGCGCGTCGGCGGCGCCGAGCAGATCGCCGAGGCGCGCGCGATCTTGAAAGGGGAGGCGGGTGACGCGCGCAACGCCGTCGCCGCGCGCGTTCCGTTCAAAGAGGCGATGCCGCGGGGAATTGCCCACGATCACGAGATGCAAGGAGGGCACGCGGAGGGCCAGTTGAGCAACCAGATTTTGCATGGTCGCCAGGTCGTGCGCGGCGCCGAGGTTTCCCGCGTACATCAGGACGCGATCGCGCGTCCATCCCCGCTCCCGTCGGATCGGATTGTCGTCGAGCGGGCCGCCTTCGATCCGCGAGAGGTCGGCCCAGTTGGGAATCACCCTCAACCGCTCCGGAGGCGTTCCGCGCCGCTCGAGGCTCGCGCGCATGTCTTCTCCCGGCACAATGATCCGCGCGCAATCGGCCTCGAGAGCCGCGGCGCGGGTCCGCAGCGCGGAGAGAAGGAGGCGGCTTTTGATCGCGCCGAGCCGCTCGGCGAGGTCGGGGTAGATGAGCACGGCTCCGGACGCGTAGTCGACTATCCGCGGCTCTCCCTCTCCCTGCTCGGGCCACAGAAGGTACACCTCCTGGCGTTCCTCATAGTCGATGCCGAAGAGCGATACCCTGGCCCGCGGAGCGCTCGGCGCCGCTGAATCAGGCCAATACTTCCAGCGGAGCTCTAGGAGCTCCTTGGCGGGCGACCGCTGGTCGGCGCCCTCCAGGTCCGAGGGGCTCAGCCAAGTCATTCCATCCACGGCGTAGACCCATCGTCCTGCGTATTGGAACCGGGCACGCAGGAGTGGAG
>JABWAM010000318.1 GCA_013360985.1 Verrucomicrobiia bacterium
CACAAAGGGCTCGACGGCTCGGCCGGCGGCCTCGCCCTCCCTTCCGCGGTCCGCGCTTGAAGAAAATCCGCTCGGTCGCGAAGCGAGGGAGGGCGCCGCGGCCGCGGCTTAGGTCCAAAACGTGGCGAGGGCGTCGCATATTTCCCGACCGAGGATGAACTCCCCCATGCCTTCTGCGGGGATTGGGGAGATCGCGGCTTGTCGTTTGCCAGTTTTCAGGTCCAATGGCCGAACACGCCGAGAGATCCCGCCGATTCGCTCGCGCCCATGAAACCCCTCCTCCTCCTCCTCCTCGCCTTCGTCCCGTCGCTCGCCGCCCAGCAGCGGCTCGCCGATTTCGCGCGCGTCGTGATCGGCGACGCGTCTTCGGCGATCGAAAAGCTCGCCGCCGAAGAACTCGCGGCGTACGCGGAACGCCTCGCCGGCGCGAAGATCGCGACGGTTCCGCTCGCGGAATTTTCCGAGCGCGCCCCCGGCCTCAGCTTCTTCGTCGGCGAGGCGGCGGCGGAAAAGGCGCTGGGCGCGAAGCCCGGGCCGTGGAAGGAGGAGGAGTACCTGATCCGGAGCGTGCCGCAAGGGATCGTTCTCGCCGGCGACGAGGGCCCCGGCGACCCGTGGTCCCTGTCCACGCGCGCGGGAACGCTGCTCGCCGTCTATACGCTCCTCGACGATCATCTCGGCGTGAAATGGTTCTGGCCGGGGGCGTTCGGCGAGCACGTCCCGTCAAACTCCGCCGCGGTCGTGCCCGCGCTCGATCTGCGCGCGACGCCGAAGTTCATGATCCGCTCGATCTCGCTCGGCTACGGACGTGATCATTCGCCCGCGTTTCGCGCGGAGACGCGGAAGTGGGCGCGCCGCGCGCGCCTGGGCTGGACGCGTTCCGCCGCGTTCGGCCACAGCTGGTTCGACGCGTTCAACCTGCGCAACGCCCAGAGCTTCAAGGAGCATCCCGACTGGTTCGCGCTCGTGCAGGGCAAACGCCGTCCTCCGCAGATGTGCACGACGCATCCCGAGGTCCTTCAGCGAATGGTGGACTTCGCGCTCGCAAGCAAGCTCGCCATCGTCAACATCTCGCCGAGCGACGGCGGCGGGTTCTGCGAGTGCACCGAAGAGACCAAGTCCGAAGCGCACAAGCGCGCAGGCGCGCCCTCCTGCACCTCGCTCGATGCGCCGGGGCGCATGACTTACGACGGGAAAAGCGTCCAGCTCAGCGATCGGATGTTCACCTACGCAAACGCGATCGCGCGACGCGTGCGCGAACGAAACCCGGAGAAAGGCGTCGGGATGTTCGCGTACACCTATTACAACAAGCCTCCGCTCCGTCTCGATCACATCGAGCCGAACCTCTATCTTTCGTTCGTTTATCAGGCCATGGCGTTCCGCGACCCGCGCGCGCTCGCCGAATGGCGCGCAAGCGTGGACGGCTGGAAAAAGTTCGGCGTGAAGATGGTCGTCCGCGAGGGGTGGGGCAACCATTACCTGCTCGATCTGCCGTGGATGAGCTTCGACCAGATCCTCGCCAACCTCGCCGAGGCGTATGCGCGCGGTTTCGTCGCCGGCTACGGCGAGGGAAGCAAGTCGTTCGCCACCCAAGCCCCGAACCAGTGGGCCGTCGTCCGCATGCTCTGGGATCCCGAGCGCGACGCGGCGAAGACAATGGACGATTTCTTCGCGTCCGCCTACGGCCCCGCCGCCGCCGAGATGCGCGCGTATTTCGAGACATGGAACCAGGCGCTCGACGAGAACTGGCCGAAGCGGCGCAAGGTCATGGACACCCCCGGGATGCCGTATGTGAACGTGATCAACTCGTGGTCGATCGTTTTTCCAAAGGGCGTCGTCGCGAACGCCGAGGCGCGCCTGAAGGCGGCGGAGGCGAAGGCCCCGAAAGGCGAATACGCCGAACGCATCGCGTTCCACCGCTTTGGCCACGACTACGCTGCGGCGCTCCTCGAACTGCTCGATTGCTATCGGCAGCTTCGGGAGTTCGGACTCGAACTCGAAGGGTTTGCCCCCGAAGGCGTCGCGCCGCGCGAGGACGACGCCGAAAAACGGCGTCTCCTCCAGCGCGCGTTCGCGCTCGGCGAAACGCGCGAGACCCTGCTCCTCGCCCACCGCGATTGGGCGGGCCCGGACGAGGGCCTCTATGCCTTCACCAACGACGCGAACATCCGCCAGTGGCACGCCGCGGTCAAAAGGGCGCTCGGCATCGAAAAACCGAGCGCCCTCTCGCGCGAATCGCTCACGGGCGTCAAACCGAAATCGAAGTCGGGCGCGAAGTAGGACGCCATGCGCGCGAACAAGGGACCGCCCCCGGCGGCCGCGGGTTCGTCCTGATGCCATCGGCCGCGCCCTCCGGACGCACGTTCTGCCGTTTTTTGAACGAATCCGTTTTCATGCGGCGGATGCACGTATGCGGCCGCCTCACACGGGGCCGGGTGGACCTCCCAAATCCACGGATCCGCTCCATTTTCAGAGAGCTTCCTTCCTCATCATCCATGGAGGACCGGGCGGGTGGGGCGTGTCGAAATTCCGGACTCCTCGCAAGAAGGATGCGACGGCTCGGCCGGCGGCCTCGCCCTCCCTTTCCACCGTCCATGCTTGGGAAAAATCCGCTCGGTCGCGAAGCGAGGGAGGGCGCCGCCGGCGGCGGCGCCGCGGCCGCGGCT
>JABWAM010000319.1 GCA_013360985.1 Verrucomicrobiia bacterium
GCGCGCCGAGCTCCTCGAGCCGCCGCCGCACGGCGCCCTCGGCGAGATCGGGGCGGTTGCAGTCCTCGCTCAGGTGCGCGAGGAAGATGTGGGCGAGGCGGTCGGACACGATCCGTTCGAGCGCGTGCGCAGCCTTCTCGTTGCTCAGGTGCCCGTGGCTGCCTGAAATCCGCTGTTTCACCGTCCAGGAGCGGTTCGGGTCTTCCATCAGGAGGCGATGCTCATGGTTGGCCTCGAGGACGAGCGCGTCGGCCTGGCGCGCCTTGTCCGCGACCAATCCGGTGACCTGCCCCAGGTCCGTGGCGAAGACGATGGCGCGCGCGCCGCTCCGAAAGAGGAAGCCGACGGGATCGCTCGCGTCGTGCGGGATGGCGAAGGGTTCCACGTCGAAATCGCCCACCGCGAAACTTTCGCCGGTGCGAAAGATGCGCCAATCGATCCGCGGCGCCGCGCGCGCGCCGTTGCCGAACGCCTCGGCAACCGCCCGCTGGGTCTCGCGATTGGCGTAAACAGGCAGATCATGGCGCGCGGCAAAGACTCGGAGCGCCGAGATGTGGTCGTCATGCTCGTGGGTAATCACGATCCCGTGGAGGTCGGCGGGGGTACAGTCCGCGGACGCGAGATGCTCCTCGATCTGACGCGCGCTCAGACCGGCGTCCACGAGCAGACGCGTGCCCGAAGTTTCGAGCAGGGCGCAGTTGCCCTTGCTCCCGCTGGCGAAGATCGTGAGGCGCATCGGAACGTCCACTACGCTACGAGCAAAATCTCAAATGCAAAACGAAAAACGCCCCGGAAATGGTCAAATGGCGCCATCGGCAAGCCTTCGCTTCGCCTGCGCCTCCCGCGTTCTCCTGCTATAGTGTTCGCGACCGTTTTCATGAGCACTCCGACGCTCCAACAGATTCAGAAGATCGGCCTGCAACAGGTCCTCTCGCCGCGGATGCAGCAGTCGCTGCGCATCCTGCAGGCGCCCTCGCTCGATCTCGACGCGATGGTGCGCCAAGAACTCGAATCGAATCCCGTGCTCGAGGAGGCGCCTCGCTCCGAAGAGGACTCTTCCGAGGAAACGGCGGCGGAAGGGCCTTCGCTTCCGGACGACCTCGAAGCGATCGCCCAACTCGATGACGAATGGCGCGAATACTTCAACCAGGCCGCGGCGACCGCGCCGCGGACGGATGCCGAGACGGAGGAACGCCGCCAGGCCTTTTTCGATTCGATCGCGCGCCCCGAGACGCTGCAGGAGCATCTCCTCGCGCAGATCGGCTTGGAAGACGCCGACGACGCGCTGCGACCGGTCTGCGAGCAGATCATCGGGAACCTCGACGAACGCGGGTACCTTTCCGCCGGCGAAGAGGAACTTCTCGGATGGGCCGGCGGAAACCGCGCGATCGCCGGGCGCGCCTTGGCGATGGTCCAATCCTTCGATCCGGTGGGCGTCGGCGCGCGCGACCTGCGGGAATGTTTGGCCCTTCAACTCGCCCGCCTGGGCCACGGCGCGGAGTCCGCCGCCGCGCGGATCGCGCGCGCGCATCTCGAAGACCTCGCCGAACGCCGTTTCGCCGCGATCGCCGGCGCTCTCGGATTGCGCGTCGAGGATGTCCAGCGGGCGGCGGGCGTGATCGCCACGCTCGATCCGTCTCCCGGCGGGCGCTTCGCTGCGAACGACGCCCGTTTCATCGTTCCCGATCTCGCCGTCCAAAAGGACGGTGACGCCTGGGTCGTGCTCCAGAACGACGACGCGCTGCCGCGCCTGCGCATCGGCAACGCGTACAAGGATCTGCTCGGGGAAACAGGCCAGAGCCGCGAAGTCCGCGACTACATCCATGCGCGCATCCGATCGGCGAAGTTCTTCATCCAAAGCATCCACCAGCGGCAGCGCACCATCCTGCGCATCGCGCAGGAGATCGTCCGGATCCAGCGGGACTTTCTGGAGCACGGGCGCGAGCGCTTGAGGCCGCTCACCATGGCGGAGATGGCGAAACGCCTCGGCGTCCACGAGACCACCGTGGGACGCGCCGTCTCGGGCAAATTCATGCGGACGCCGCACGGCGTTTTCGAGCTGAAGTGGTTCTTCACCCCCGGCGTGAAGACGCCGCACGGCGACGCGATCTCGGTCGCGCGCGTCAAGGCGGCGATCTCGGGCCTCATCGGCGACGAATCTCCCGACCGGCCGCTCTCCGATCAAGAGATCGCGGCGGCGCTCGATCGCCGCGGAATGCCGATTGCCCGCCGGACGGTCGCCAAGTATCGCGAGGAACTCGGCCTCCTTCCCTCGCACGATCGGAAGCGGGGCGCGGCGACCTGACCGACGAAGCGGCGTCAATCTCCAACGCGGCGAGGGATCGCGCGCCCTTCGACCGAGAATGGATTGCCCCACGCCTTACGCGGGGATTCGGAGAGGAATCATCCCGCCTTCTCTTCCGGCCCCACGAGGAAGACGAGCTCGCCCTTCGGCGGATGCGCGGCGAACCACGCGGCGAGTTCGGCGGCCGTGCCGCGGCGGTATTCCTCGAACTTTTTCGTGAGCTCGCGCGCGACGGCGGCGGGGCGTTCCCCGAAAACGGCGGCGGCCTGGAGGAGCATCGCCGCGAGGCGATGCGGAGACTCGTAGAGGACGAGCGTGCCGGGAAGCGCCGCGAGCGCGCGGAGGCGGCGCTC
>JABWAM010000032.1 GCA_013360985.1 Verrucomicrobiia bacterium
ATCGCGCCGGTGAGCCCCGGCTCGCGGATCAGGCGAGAGACGCCCTCCACGAGCGCGTTCATGTCGACCGCGACCGACTGCGCGAGGGCCAGGTGGTCGAACGGCGAGTCGCGGAACCAGGCGGCCCCGGAGAGGTCGTCGGCGCAGCGTGCCCAGCGCGTGGGGAGCAGGAACCCCGTCTCGCCGTGCACGACGCTCTCGCGGTAGCCATCCCAGTCCGAGACGATCTGGGGGACCCCACAAGCCATCGCCTCGATCGGGGTCAGACCGAAGGACTCCTGGATGTTGTCGATCGGAGACACGAAGACGTCGGCCGCGCCGTAGAGCAGCTCCGCGACGCTGCCGAACTCCGAGTGGTCCATGATCCGCACGCACTCCGCGAGCCCGAGCTCTCGCGCGTAGTCGGCGATGGCGCCCCCGAACCGCTCGGTGGGTCGCTCCCTGCCAGCGCAGACGAGGAGGAGCTCGCGCTCCGGGTGCCGCTCGCGGAGCACGCCCAACGCATCGACGAGGGGCAGGAGGTCTGCCTTGTCGATGAGGCTCAGGCGCCCGACCCACAGCAACACGAAGCGATCGGGCGGAATGCCGAAGCGGGCGCGCGCCACCGCGCGATCCGTGGGACGGAAGCGGTCGCAATCCACGGCGAGCGGGACGACGTCGTAGCGCCCCTGGTAGGCGATCTGGGCACCGCAGCTCTGACGAAGGGCCTCCGCGACGGCGTCGATGCACGCGGCCAGCGCCCGCCGAGCGGCGTGCGACGTACACACGATCGAGTCGTACGGGCGCGGTGCCGCGAGGAGCAGCCGCAGGAGCCCGTCGTGGAGGAGCTCCTTGTAGCTGATCGTGTGATGCGTGAGCGTGATGGGGTGTGCGCCCCCGAGCTTGCTCCGGGCGAGGAAGGGGAGGCGCGTGTCGAACTGACAGTCGTGCCACGCGGCGAAGGTGGCCTCCGACGTCGTCAGCTCGGCGCGGTCACGGACGGACAGCCGACCCGTCGGAAGCCGGGGCGCCACGCGGGCGAGCTCCCTCCCAGGGACGTAGGCCGCGTACGTGTGACGCTCGCTCCACGCCGAGAAGCCCGAGAGAAGGCCCTCGACGGCGACGGTGCGCCCGACGACGACGCCCCCCTCTTCCTCGTGCTCGTGGAAGAGCCCAACGAGACCACTGCTGGCTTCGTCCGAGCGCATGCCGGCGGCTCCTCAGAGCGACAGGTACGTCTGGTCCTTCAGCCCCCGCTCGTACTCCGCGAGCAGGCGCATGCCCTCGGCCGGCTTGAGCTTGTCCTGCTTGATGGCCGCGTCGAACTGGGCCTTCATCTTCGTGGCCAGCTCGTGGGTGTCGTACTGGGTCATCCGCAGCACTTCGGCGATCGTGTTCCCCTCGATCGTCTCCTCGAGGTAGTACCCACACTCCTCGTCGTCGTCGAGGAACACATGGACCTCGTTCACGCGGCCGAAGAGGTTGTGGATGTCGCCCATGATGTCCTGGTAGGCGCCGGTCAGGAAGATGCCGAGGTAGTACGGCCCCTGCTCCTTGCTCACCGTGTGCAGCGGGAGCGTGTCGCGCTCGGACTGATCGCGGTCGATGAACTTGGCGACCTTGCCGTCGGAGTCGCAGGTGATGTCGACCAGCGTGCTCGCCATGGTGGGCCGCTCGTCGAGCCGGTGGATCGGCACCACGGGGAACAGCGCGCCGAAGGCCCAGTGATCGAGCAGCGACTGGAACACCGAGAAGTTGCAGATGTGCTGGTTCTGCAGGTGCTTGTCGAGGTCGACGAGGTCGTCGGGCACCTCGGAGGGCTCGAGCGTGGCGATGAGCGCGCGCATGCGCTCGACGGTGCGCCAGTACAGGGTCTCGACCTGCGCCTTGACGTCGAGCTCGAGGTAGCCGAGCTCGAAGAGCTTCTCGCTCTCCTCCTTGGCCTGGAGCAGGTCGTGCCAGCTCTCGTTGAGCGTCTGCGCGTTCAGCGTGCTCTCCACGTCGCGGATCGCGCGGATCAGCTTGTGATCGAGCTCGGGCTCCATCTCGCCCGAGGCGGTGCGCTCCACGGCGCCGAACGCCTCGACGACGAGCACGGCGTGGTGGGCCACGATCGCGCGACCCGACTCGCTGACGATGTTGGGGTGCGGGACCTTCTCCTCGTCGCAGACGTCGGCGATGTTCCACACGATGTCGCGCGCGTACTCCTCGATCGAGTAGTTCATCGACGAGTGCAGGGTGGAGCGCGAACCGTCGTAGTCGACGGCGAGGCCGCCGCCCACGTCGATGTACTCGATCTGGTGGCCGAGGCGGCGCAGCTTGGCGTAGTACCGCGCGGCCTCGCGCACGGCGCGCTTGAGGATCAGGATGTCGGGCACCTGCGAGCCCACGTGGAAGTGGAGCAGCTTGAACGCGCTCTTCATCCCCGCCTCGGCGAGGGCCTTGGCGGCCTCGAGGATCTCGCCCGTGGAGAGGCCGAACTTGGCGCGCTCGCCGCCCGACTCGGCCCACTTGCCGGCGCCGCGGGTGACCAGGCGCACGCGCATGCCGATCTCGGGGTCGACGCCGACCTCCTTGGCGATGCGGATGATGGCCCGGACCTCGCTGAGCTTCTCGGCGATGAGGATGACCTTCTTGCCGAGGCGCCGACCGAGCAGGGCGGTGCGGATGAAGGCGTCGTCCTTGTAGCCGTTGCAGACGATGAGCGCGTCCGGGTCGCCGTGGACCGCGAGGCCCGCGAACACCTCGGGCTTGCTCCCGACCTCGACGCCGTAGTGGAAGGGTCGGCCCGCATCGAGGATCTCCTCGACCACCTCGCGGAGCTGGTTGACCTTGATGGGGAAGACGCCGCGGTACTGCCCGCGGTACTTGTTCTCGGCGATGGCGCGGTTGAACGCCTCGTTCAGCACGCGCACGCGGTGGTGCAGGATGTCCTGGAAGCGGATGACCAGCGGCGCCTTGAGGCCCTCGTCCTTGAGCGCGGCCTCCACGACCTCCTGGATGACGACCTTGCGACCGCGCCCCTGCAGCGGCGCGACCAGCATGCGACCGTCGGGGGCGACGTCGAAGTACCCGGCCCCCCACCGGTCGATCATGTAGAGCTCCTTGGCGTCGTCGGTCGTCCAGTCGTTCCCCGACGGTCCGGACCGTTGGGCCTCCGGGACCGATGCCTGGGCCTCGCCGTGGATCACCCCGTTCTTCGGGGCGACGGCCGGCGGGGGGGACGTCTGCGCACCGGGCGCAGGCGTACGGGGATCTTCCACGTGGGCTCCTCGAGGGCCGGGGGATGAGCGCGCTGGCCCGACCTCTCGCCGATCGGTATAGGAATCGCGCTTCGCGTCAAGAGACCCGGCCGGAGAATTTCGCGGCGCCGACCGCGGTCGACGGGCTCACCACCGGATCAGCGCGGAGCCCCAGCTGATGCCGGCGCCGAGGGCGCACATCAGCACCGTCTGACCGGGCTTGATCTTGCCCTCGCCGAGCGCCTCGTCGAGCACGATCGGGATCGAGGCGCTCGAGGTGTTGCCGTACTTGTGGATGTTCACCACGAAGCGCTCCATGGGGATCTCGACGCGCTGCGAGAGCGCCTGCAGGATCCGCATGTTGGCCTGGTGCGCGACGACCCAGTCGAGCTCGGCCGGGGTGACGTGGTTCGCGTCGAGGGCCGCGCGCGCCGAGGCCGCGAGGTAGCGGACCGCGGCCTTGAAGACGTCCTGGCCCGTCATGTGGACGAGGTGACGCCGCTTCTCGAGCACGTCGGCCGAGAACGGCTCCTTGCTCCCGCCGCCGGGGATGAGGAGCGCGTTGGCCAGCGACCCGTCCGTGAACAGGTGGGTCGAGAGGATCCCTCGGCCCGCGGCGGCCTCCTCCTCGGTGGTCGGCCCGACGACGACCGCGCCGGCGCCGTCGCCGAAGAGCACGCAGGTGTTGCGGTCCTTCCAATCGGTGACGGAGGAAAGTTTTTCCGAGGCGACGACAAGGATGGTCTTGTATGCGTTCGACTCGATCAATCGGCGCCCGATTTCGAGGCCGTAGATGAAGCCGGTGCAGGCGGCTTCAAGGTCGAAGCAGAAGGCCCGGTCGGCGCCGATTTCCCGCTGGATGAGGCAGGCGGTGCAGGGGAACGGCATATCGGGCGTAATTGTCGCGCAGAGGATTGCGTCAACTTCCCGGGCGGGGATGCCCGCCCTTTCGAGGGCGCGCGTCGCCGCCTTGGCGCCCATCGTGGAGGTATGGACGCCTTCGTCTGCGATGCGCCGCTCGCGGATGCCGGTGCGGCTGACGATCCATTCGTCGCTCGTTTCGACCAGCTTTTCGAGGTCGGCGTTGGTCAGGATGCGTTCGGGCAACCATGCGCCCGTGCCGGCGACCTGGCAGCGCGGCGAGGCGCGATCAGGCGGCGGCGGGCGCGATGCGTTCATGGTTGAGGCGGACCTCTTCGACGATATGCGCGGAAAGGTTTTGGGCGATCGACTCGCGCGCGACGCGGATGCAGTTGCGCACGGCGCGGGGATTGCTCACGCCGTGGCCGATGATGCAGACGCCGTTGACGCCGAGGAGCGGGGCGCCGCCGTACTCGGCGTAGTCGGTCTTGCGACGGATCGTCTTGAAGGCGCCCTGGGCGAGAAAGGCGCCTGCCATGCGCAGCGGGTTGCGGGTGATCTCGCTCTTGGCCCAATGGAAAAGCGCGGAGGCCAGGCTCTCGGCGGTCTTGAGCACCACGTTGCCCGTAAAACCGTCGCAGACGATCACCTCGACGGTTCCGGAGAAGACATCGTGACCCTCGACGTTTCCCTGGAAATTCAGATTGGAGCGTTCGAGGAGTTTGAAGGCTTCCTTGGTGAGCGCGTTGCCCTTTTGGTCCTCCTCTCCCACGCTCATGAGGCCGACGCGCGGGTTCGCGTAGCCGAGGACGTCGCGGCAGTAGAGGCTCCCCATGATCGCGTAGTGGAGGAGGTGGGTGGCGCTGGCCGCGATGTTCGCGCCCGCGTCGATGAGCACGAAGGGGTGGCGTTCGGTGGGGAGGACGCAGGCGATGCCGGGGCGCTCGACTCCTTCAAGGAGGCGCAGGCGCAGGGTGCAGGCGGCGACGGCCGCGCCGGTGTGACCGGCGGAGACGATGGCGTGGACGCGGCCTTCCTTGGCGAGCTCGGCGCAGCGGGAAATCGAGGAATCCTTCTTGCGGCGCACGGCTTCGGAGGCGGCATCGGACATATCCACCACCTGGGAGGCGTGGTGGAAGGAGACGCGGCGATCCGCGTGGTTGTGGCGGGCGAACTCGGCGCGGACGCGCGCTTCGTCGCCGACGAGGATCATCTCCTCGATGTCGGGGTAGTCGCGGAGGGCCTGGACGGCGCCCTCGACAATGGCGGCGGGGGCATGATCGCCCCCCATGGCATCCACCGCGATCTTCATCGGCTATTTCTTCGGCTCGACGGTGAGCACCTGGCGCCCCTTGTACCTGCCGCAATGAGGACAGACGCGGTGGGAGGGACACGCCTCTCCGCAGTTCGCGCAGCGGCCGATTTGGGGCGCGCGCAGGCGATTGGCCATGCGTCGAGTGCGGCAACGGGCCTTGGAAACCTTGCGTTTGGGAACTCCCATAAAATGTTCAGCTTTTTGACGGCACGCCCGATCCGTCGGTTATTTTCGGCCACGGCGGAATGCCGGGCCTTTCGTTTCGATGTTCAGTTGGTCGAGTTGATCCCAGAGACCTCCCCCAGATCCGGCGCCGTCGGGCGGGCGTGCGGCCCACGGGGGCGCGCCGGGGGAAACGGGGTGGTTGGGAAGGGCGAGCAAAATATCTTCGCGAATCAGGGGAGTCAAGTCCACCTCATCGCCGCGCGCTTCGGTCTCTCCGAGGAAGTCCTCGATTTCCACCGGCAGATCGAACCATTCCAGCGTGCGGACGCAGCGCGCGCGAACCACCGTGGAGAGGCGGCCGCGCGCCAGGAAACGGTTCGGCGCGGTTTCCATCAGGTTCAGTTCGTAGCGCACGGGTTGTTCGCAACGAAACATCTCTCCCGGGGCGTCCAGCACGGAAGGAGGGTCTTCTCCCTCTAGGCGCAGGCCTTCTTGCGGGAGCAGGCGGAGCTTCACTTTCATGATTCGCGTGGAATGGGCGTCGGACGCGCGGCGTCAATCGGCGAAACCATATCTCCGCCGCAAGGCCTTTTCGATGTGCGGGGCGACGAAAGAACTGATGTCGCCGCCGAGCTGGGCGATCTGCTTCGTCATGCGCGAACTCAAGTAGCTGTAGGAATCGCGCGGCATGAGGAAGATCGTTTCGACCGACGGCGCGAGGTTCCGATTCATCAGGGCCATCTGGAACTCCCACTCGAAATCGGAGACGGCGCGCAACCCGCGGATAATGACGCGCGCTCCCTTTTCCTGGACGTAGTCCACGAGGAGCTGTTTGAACTCCTCGACGCGGGCGTTCTTGATCCCGCGAATGGCTTCGCGCGCCAGATCCACCCGTTCCTGCACCGTGAAAAGCGGATTTTTCTCGGTCTCGTGGGCGATCGCCAGGACGACTTCGTCGAAAAGCCGCGAGGCGCGCTGGAGCACATCGAGATGCCCGTTCGTGAGCGGGTCGAAGCTGCCGGGATAGATGGCGAGGACCGACATGCCCCCTATGCTACGGCGAGATCCGGCCCGGCACAACCTTGTTGGCGGGGCCAAAATCCTCGCGCAAGGCGGTCGAGAGCCCATCTCCTGGCCCGCAGATCTTCCGCCTTTCCGTCGGGGAATCCGCGCCTTGTCCTCCCGCTCTCTTGGATGAGGCGGGGATCGCGAGGGCGCGCGGCCCTTCGCTACGCCTTTGCCAGCATGTCGAGCAGTTCCTTGTTCGACTTCGTCTTGCCCATGGCGCGGACGATGCTCTCGGTGGCTTCGATGGGGTTGCGGCCTGCGAGTTCGCGGCGGAGGAGGTGGACTTTGGCGAGCGCGTCGGCGGGGAGGAGTTTCTCCTCCTTGCGCGTGCCCGACTTGTAGAGATCGATGGCGGGGAAGATGCGCCGCTCAGCCATCCCGCGGTCGAGGACGAGCTCCATGTTGCCCGTTCCCTTGAACTCTTGGAAGATGAGTTCGTCCATGCGGGAGCCGGTGTCCACCAGGATCGTCGCGAGGATCGTCAGGCTGCCGCCCTCCTCGGTGTTGCGCGCGGCGGCGAAGATCTTGCGGGGCGTCTCCATCGCGCGGGCGTCAATGCCGCCCGACATCGTGCGGCCGCTGTTGCTCATGTAGTTGTTGAAGGCGCGCGCGACGCGGGTGAGCGAATCCATGAGGATCACGACGTCCCTGCCGAACTCGACCTTGCGCTTGGCGATTTCGCTGACGAGCTTGGGGATGCGCACGTGGTTCTTGAGATCCTCATCGTTGGAGGAGGCGAAGACCTGGCCTTTCGTCGAGCGCTGGAAGTCGGTGACTTCCTCGGGACGCTCGTCCACGAGCATGATCATGAGGTCCACCTCGGGATGATTGGCCGAAATCGCGTTGGCGATCTGTTTGAGCAGGACCGTCTTGCCCGCGCGCGGGGGAGAGACGATCAATCCGCGCGTGCCTTTGCCCACGGGACAGAAGAGATCGAGCGCGCGCGTGGAGACGATCGAGGCCTCGGTCTCGAGGCGGAGCGGCTCGATGGGATCGATGACCGTCAGCGAAGAGAACGCCGCCGTCTTCTTGTATTTCTCCGTCTTCAGCCCGTTGATCTTGCCGATATTGAGGACCTCGAAGCCTCCGCGGTTGGTGGGGACCATGTCGCCCTCGAGGTGCAGGCCCTCGCGCAATCCGAGCTCGCGCACCACGTTCGGGTTGACGAAGACATCGTCGCGCGACGGCTGGTAGTTCTTCTCCTCTTGGCGGAGGAAGCCGAAGCCTTTGTCGGACAGTTCGAGGACGCCTCGGGTGAGGGGGTACTCCTTCTTCGGCGCCGCGGACGGCGGCGCGTCGGACTTCTTTTCGATGGACTGCGTGGACTCGTTCTCCATGGTCGGGTAGGGGTTGTTCCGAGGGGTTGCCGCGGCCATTGGGCCTCCGGCGCGCGCGCGCCTCGCGCCACGCGCGGTGGATTCACCAACCCTTGCGCCATCCGGAATCCCAGCCGTCGGAATACGGCCTCGCGAACTTCCTCGGGCGCCTCGGCGGATGCGACTTCAAGCAAACCGTCCCGAGGGCAACGGGAATCCAGTTTCAGCGACGGGGTGAAGCTAGGGTGAACTCTCCCCGCGCGCAAGTGAAAAATATATTTTTCTTCGCGTCGGTTTATCCGAGCACGGCGCCCAACGCTTCTTCGAGGACGCCGAGACTTTCCTCGAGCGCCCCGCGGGTGATCGTCAGGGGAGGCGAGATTTTTACGGAAGCGCCGCCGAAACCCACCGGCGAGAACATGAGCACTCCGCGCTCGTAGCATGCCTCGACGATCCTCCAGGCCGCGTCGGCGTCGGGCTCTTCGGCGCCCGGCTTGACCATGTGAAGCGCGGCCACGAGACCCTTGCCGTGGACGGCGCCGATGCGGGTCGGATATTTCTTTTGGAAGCCGCGCAGGCGGGCGTGAAGGGCCTTGCCGAGACGCGCGGAGTTGGCCACGGCCTTGACGCGATCCAGGACTTCGAGGTTCGCGATGGTTGCCGCGCAGCAGACCGGGTTGCAGGAATGCGTCGAGGTCATCGAGCCGGGCGCGTAGAGATCGAGCACTTGATGGTTCGCGAGAACGGCCGAGAGCGGCAGCGAGCCGCTGATCCCTTTGCCGCAGCAGAGGATGTCGGCCTTCACCCCGTAGTGTTCGAAGCCCCAGTATTTCCCGGTGCGCCCGAAGCCGGCCTGGACTTCGTCGAAAACGAGGAGGGCCGAGTGGCGGTCGCACCAGGCGCGGAGGGCCTTGATGTAGGCGACGTCGGCGAAGCTCGCGTTGCCGCCCTGATAGGATTCCAGGATCACCCCGCAGACGTCGGAGGGGTGGACGCCCGCTTTCGCGAGCGATTTCGTGAAGAGCGCGAAGCGCACGTCCTTGCAGCGGAAGCCTTCGGGGAAGGGGACCTGGATCATTCTCGGATCCTGCCGCCCGATCCACGTCTTGAGGGCCGGGATGCCTCCGATCATTTGGGCGCCGAGCGTGCGTCCGTGGAAGGCGTTGAGGAAGCTGACGATCACGCGCTTCGAGGGCTTGAGGTTCATCCCGCGGGTGCGGCAGAGCTTGATCGCGCACTCGAGGGTCTCCGATCCGGTGGAGAGGATGAAGGCCTTGTCGAGGTTCTTCGGCGCGCGCGCCACGAGCATGCGCGCCAGCTTGCCGCGGAGCGCGTGAGGAAAGAGGTAGTTGGAGAGCAGGCCGCTCTTCGCCTGGGCAACGATGGCGTCGATGATCTCCTTGCGTCCGTGGCCGGCGTTCGTGATGAGCACGCCGCTCGACCAGTCGATCCAGCGGTTGCCCCAATGATCGTGGACGAGGAAGTTCTCGCCCTTCTTCCAAACGACCGGCGGCAGGCCGCTCATGGACTGCGGCTCGTATCTCCGCATCTCCTGGAGAATGGGGAGCGACTCCGGCACGGGGAGCTTCGTTCGGATCGTCCGGTATTGAGTTTTGACGTGAGGGACGGTCTTCGGCGTGAGGGGATAGTTGGGCATGAGAGAGGGCGTCGGAGGGGTGAAGGCGGCCTGCGCGAGGCCGCCGCAAGGTTCCGCGAGGTATGCTACTAGCTAAAAGCAGGCGGCGTCAAGCCCGATTTCGAGGGGGGCCTTCGGCGGCCTCGAGTCGTCGGATCAGGCGGCGGAAGCGGCGTGGGCGCGAGGGGAATGGGAGTCAACTTTAAAGACCTTGCGGGTCACGCGCGTGGGATACACGAACGTTCGATCGAGGCGATCACGAACAGTGATTTCTTGATGTCATCAGTGATTTGGATTTGCAAGGCGCGCGGCGAATCCGCACCGTTTCCTGCGGCTCCATGAAGACCGCTTCGTTCCTCGGTTTTATCGCGGATTTCCTGCGGGGCGATCTGCCGGCCGCGTCGGGGAGAGGGTTTTCGCCGGCGACCGGCCTCCTTTGGAAGACGGAGGAGGGGCAGGCGTTTCTCGAGGCGAACTACACGCTCAAGCCGTACGCGGGCGGCGGCTCGCAGGGCGCGCAACTCATCGTGTTGAAAGCCTTCCTGAAATGAAATCTCTGGCCGTTGTCCTCGGGTTGCTGGTCGGAACGACGCTCCCGCCGGGTGCGCGCGCGGAGGTGGCGGCGACGAACGTCTTTCGTCCGTTTTCCTTTCTCTGGATCAGTGATCCGCACATGAGCATCCGCAAAGTCGAAACCGGAAGCTACAACTCCTGCCAGCTTCGCGAGGCGTTTCGCGACGCCGCCGATTTTCCGTATGACTTCACGCTTTGCACGGGGGACCTTTTCAACGACGGCCCCGGCGCGACGCAGCCTCGCATGGCCCTCGCCATGTTCCAGTTCTCCAAAGGGCCGGTCTTCAGCGTGCCGGGGAACCACGACGTCGGAAATCAGCCCTACAAAGATCCGAAGGGGCGCGAACCAGAAGGGGTGCTGACGCCGGAGCTGTTGCGGCGGTATCGAGAGAGCATGGGGCCCGACCATTACACCTTTGTCCACAACAACTGCGCGTTCATCGGATTGAACAGTTCGCTCTTCAATACGGGGTTGCCCGAGGAAGCGGAACAATGGGCGTTTCTCGAGAGGGAGTTGGCCAAGGGAGAGGCGGAAAAACGGACGCACCTCTTTATTTTTATGCACTACGCGGTGGGCGCGAACGGTCCGACGACCTTTGGAAAGGAGATGCCGGGCCTCGCCTATTACGAAGTGCAGCCGCCGGCGCGCGAACGCCTTCTGGCGCTGGTCGCGAAGCACAAGGTGCGCGCCGTCCTCAGCGGGCATTTCCATAAATATCTCGATTGGGAACAAAAGCTCGAGGGCGGGCACACGGTGCATCTGATCGTTGCCCCGTCGATCGCGTTTCGGCGGCCGGAGGTGGGATATCTCCGGGCGCGCGTGGACGAGAAGGGGATTCAGGTCGAGCGCCGATGGATTTCCCCGCTTCACGCGGGCGGGTTCGGGCGCGCCTGGAACGAGGCCTGTCCGCCTGAAGAAACGAATGCCGCGGAGTTCCAGAAGATGGCTTCCTCCTGGAAATTCCGCGCGCTGGAGGCGCCGCTGTCGGAGGCCGATCTCGCGCGGCTCACCCGCGAAGGGCCCGGCGCGACTCCCGAATGGCGCGCCGCCGCGCTCCCGCTGGCCTCTGGCGCGACCGGATGGACGGAAGGCAACATCGGCGCGGACAAGGACCTTCTGCTCGCCTGTCCGTTTCGCTATTCGCCGAAGGAGAACGGCATGGTGACGCTCGATCTTGTTTCGAACAACGCTCTGGAAGTCTGGCTCAACGGGAAGCGCCTCTATCGCCTCGGCGAGGCGATCCTTCAGGACGAGGGAAAGGATCATCACCTGTTGAATCGTCTCGCGCTGGATCCGACCGATTTCGCGGACGGCCCGAATTGTCTCGTCGTCTGGTTGCGCAAGCCGGCGAAGATTCGCTCGATGGCGTTGATGGTCGGCCTCGAATCGCAGAAGAACTATGACAAGCTCAAGGTCAAGAAACCTGCGAAGCCCTAGCCGAAGCGTGGGCGCTTCCTTCGCCTTGGCGGCCGCCGTTCTGGCATTGGCCGGCGGAAGCGTGGGCGCGCGCGGAGCGACCCACGAGCTTGGCGCGTGGCGCGTGGAGGCGCAGGAGGCGACCGGCGCATGGACGCTTTCCGCGGGAGGCGCCCCGATCCTCGAAGGCAACCCCGCCGAAGCGCACGGCGGCGCGGAGCTTCTCCCCGCGGGGGGCGTCGAAGTTGCGCCTGCCGCCGACGCGTTGACCCTGACGAAGCGGGAGGGCGCCATTCTTCAGCGGACCCGCTTCGAAGTGTCGGGCAACCGTCTCCTTCTGACGCACGCGTTCTCTTGCCGCGCGGCCTCGCGCGTCCACGTCGTCGTGGATGACGCGGTGCGCACGTTCGGGGTGCGGCTGCGGATCCCGGCGGAAACGTTTTGGGGTAAGCCGTTTTCCTTTTCGACGATTCAAGTCAAAGCCGTGGCGCCGTTCACGGCGACGGCGCCGCTGGGCGAAAAGGGCGAACTCCGCGACAACCAAGGCGCGCCCGGACGCGGATTCTTTTTGGTCCACGCGTTTTCCATGGAGCGAGAGAACGCGCGTTTCGAGGTGCGCCTCGCGCGCGAGACGGCGCATCCCTACCGTCCGTCGGATCGGGCGGAAGTGCCGCGGCCGGCGGGGACCTGGATGCTGCGTTCCCAACTCCAAGCGCAACCACCCTGCCTCCTCCTCGATTTCGGCGACGCGTTGGATGCCTTGACCGTCGACGCGTGGAAGATGGAGATCGTAATGACGCCAAAATCATGAACAACGATCCCAGGGAAGGCTATCGCGCGCTTCAAGGGCGCGAGGAAGCCCAGGGCGGCGTTCGTCTCCCGAGCGTGTACTACACCGAACGCGAGGCGGAGGCCGCGGCGCGCGCCTGGCGCGACGGCGTTCTGCCGTTTCCCGCCGAGCCGATGCGGCGCGCGATGGCCGCTTTCGTCGCGCGCCCATGGAGAGAACTTTGCGCGCACGTGCCCGCGGCGCGATCAGAGGACGCGCGAAGGGGGACGCCGTTCGAAGCCTTTTGGAACGGGGCGTTCTACGCCAACCTCGGGCACTACGCCGTGTTGAGCGGCGCGGCGCGCGCCGTTCAGGTGTTGCGCGGGTTGACCGAATTGATCGCCGAACGTTATCCGACCTGGCCGCTTTTGCCAGGGTTACGGCCCGGCGCGGACTACGCGGGGCGCCTCGGCCAGTGGGCGGATTCGGTGTTGCTCATCCGCGCGGCGCGTTCGGCGTGGAGCCTGCGCCGGCTCGGCGCGGTGAACCGCGCGTGGCTCGCGGACTTCGGCGCGCGCCTGGCGCGGCCGGTGCTCGAGATCAACACGATGCCGGCCCTCGAATATCGGCACGACAAGTATCACAACGCGATGGTGGACGCCCACGAAGCGGCGCTTCTCGCGGGCTGGTTGCTCGGACGCGGTTTTCGCGTGCGGGACGTCGTGGATGGCCGGCGCGCATGGAACGGCGACGACCTCGTGGAATACGTATGGAACGGGCCGAAGGGGATTGCGTTTTTCATCGCGAACGCGTTCGACGCCGAGGGCACGTATTGGGAGTTGAGCCACACGTACAAGCTCCACTGTTTCCATCATCTCCTGCCGATGCTCCTGCTGGGGCGGATCCATGGGCGCGCTTTGGCTCCGGCGTTGACGCGGCGGTTGGGCGAGGCGCTTTGGGAATCGGTCTGCGAAACCTTTCCGAACGGCGAACTGCCGCCGCTGAGCGAGACGCATCCCGGGCGCCATCCCGGCCCCTTGGTGATGGAGGCGGGCGCATGGCTTTGCCGCGACGCGCGCCTCCGCGCGGCGTTGCCTCTGCTCGATCGCCTTCGCAAGGCGAGCGGCGATCCGCAGAGTCATCACTGGGGCCGGTTCGTGCACCGCCTCTTTCTCCCCGCAACGCGCCCCGGCGCCGCGCCGTCCGCCGCGCCGCGTTGGAACGATCATCTGCATCCGTCCTCGAGCCAACTCGTCGCCCGCAGCCGCGACGGCCGCCTGGCCGTGCACATGAACTGGGACGCCGGGCAGGATTACCATTCCGATGCCGACGCGCTCGCGTTTTCGGCGCAGCACCGCGGAAAACTTCGCCTCTGGGATCCCGGTTACCACAGCGGGCCGCACCCCTTCCGCTTCTGGGTGCGCAAGACCTGTTCCCACAACACGGTGACCGTCAACGACGAAGACCAGGCTGCGAGCTTTCGCGCCGGCGCGATCGAGGCGTATGCCTCGTCGGACGCCGAGACCTGGATCCAGGCCTCGGCGCCGCACGTGTACGCGGCGGCGCGCGTGCGCCGCTATCGCCGTTCGCTGCTGATCCTGAAGACGGAACCGCACACGTTGGTGGACGTCTTCGAGGTGGAGGGAGGCTGGCGGCATCGCCTCCACCTCCTCGGCCTCGGCGCGGCGGCGCGGCTCAAGGGAAAGCGGCCGGGATGCGTCTGGCGAGACGCGGAGGGTTGGGCGGTCGCGGAACTCTTCAGCAATGGGGGGTTCGATCCGTCGCTCGAACCGGTTTTTCCCGCCGAAAAACGGGGACCCAAGAAGCTTGTCGCGACGCGCACCGGCGCCGCGCCGCTGGCG
>JABWAM010000033.1 GCA_013360985.1 Verrucomicrobiia bacterium
GGGGCGCGTGCTCCGCACCCACGGCGGCGCCGCCGCCGCGGAGCGCGTCAGCTTCGAGTTCAAGTTTCTCGAACGCGCGCGCGAACGCCAACCGGCCAAGGAGGAGATCGCGCGCGTCGCCGCGGCTCTCGTCCGGGACGGTCAGTCGCTCCTCGTGGACTCCGGCACGACGACCCTCGCCGTAGCGCGGCGGCTCAAAGAGCGCCGCGACCTCACCTTAATCACCTCGTCGCTGCCGATCGCGTCGGAACTCCAATTTTGCGACGCGATCCGCGTCTATCTTCTCGGCGGCCAAATCCGCCGATCCTCCCCCGATCTCATCGGCGCCTTCGCCGAAGCCAACCTCGAAACCATCCGCGCCGACCTCGCCTTTCTCGGCGCCGACGCCGTGGACGAGCGCGGGTTCGCCTACAACAAATCTCCCGAAGTCGCCCGCATGCTCGCCCGCATGGCGACCGCCGCGCGCGAGGTGTTTGTCCTCGCCGACAGCGCCAAGATCGGCCGCACTGAACTGGCGCGCTTCGGCAGCCTCCGCCGCTGGGGCGGTTTGGTCACCGATCGCAATCTCTCTCGAAAGCACGCCGCCGCGCTTCGTCGCGCCGGCGTCAAACTCCTCCAACCCCGAATCCACCACGCACGACCATGAAACCCTCCGTCCCCGCCGCGCCCGCCTGGGCAAAAACCGACCTCGCCCGCGTTCCCCATCTCAAGGTCCCGCCGCCGGGCCCCCAATCGAACAAAATCCACGCCCGCTGCACGAAACACTTCAAGGGGCTCAGCGAACAGGTGAAACTTTTTCCGGTCGTCTTCGATTCCGGCCACGGATGCACCCTCGTGGACGCCGACGGCAACACCTACATCGACTTCTCCTCGGGAATCTATGTGACGACCCTCGGGCATTGCCATCCGAAGGTCACGGAAGCCGTCCAGAAATACGCGGCGCGATGCATGAATTGCCACGACTTCACCACGGAGATCAAGACGCGCCTCGTGGAAAAGCTCGCCGAGGTGCTTCCCGGCGATCTCAACGGCTTCCAGCTCTACGATTGCGGCACGGCCGCCGTCGAGGCGGGCATCCGCGTCTGTCGCGCCGCCACGAAGAAACACGAGATGCTCTCGGCCTTCTACGATTACCACGGCAAAACCTACGGCGCGGTCTCGCTCGGCCACATCCGTTCCCACGTCTATGGCGCGGTGCGCGCCCCCGGGGCGCACATGCTCCCTCGCCCCGACGTCTACCGCCCCTGGTGGACGAAACCCGACGGGAGCATTGACACCGACAAATACATCGAGTTCTACGCCGCGTACATGGAGAAGGCCACCGTGGGCGCCGTCGCCGCGTTCTGCCTCGAGCCGATCCAAGGCTGGGGCGGTTCCGTGATGCCGCCCGACGACTTCTTCCCGAAGCTTCGCAGGCTCTGCGACGAGAAAAAGGTCCTCCTCATGGCGGACGAGGTGCTCACAAGCTGGGGGCGCACCGGCAAATGGCTCTGCCTCGAGCACTGGGATGTCGTGCCGGACGTCGTCACCCTCGGCAAGGGGTTCGGCAACGGCTTCCCCGTCACCTGCGTCGCCGTGCGCGAACCGTACAAGGAATCGTTCGAAACGATCTCCGCCTCGAGCAGCTACGGCGGCAACCCGATGGCCTGCGCCGCCGCGCTCGCCAGCACCGAGGTCATCGAGGAGGAACATCTCCTCGCGCGCGCGGAACACCTCGGCGCCATCGCCCTGAAACACATGAAGCGCATGATGGAACGCCACCCGATCGTGGGCGACGTGCGCGCCAAGGGCTGCCTCATGGGCATCGAGCTCGTCAAGGACCGCTCGACCAAGGAACCGTTCAACGAAGCCGGCAAACTCGTCTACCAGAAGGCCTTCCGCAAAGGCCTCGCCTGGATTCCGGCCGGCCACATCCTCCGCATGAGCCCCCCGATCGTCATGGACGACGAAACGCTCCTCAAGGGGCTCGATCTCATCGAGGAAGCCATCGGCGAAACCGCGAAGGAACTCGGCCACACCCGCTAATCGCATGAAAGAGATCCGCTTCGGAATCATCGGCCTCGGCCTCATGGGCCGGGAACTCGCCAGCGCCGTCGCGCGCTGGTGCCACCTCACCGACGTCACCGTCCGCCCCGTGATCACGGCGATCTGCGACAAGGCGCCGCCTCCCGGACGCGTCGAGTGGTTCACCGCGAACTTCCCGACCATCCGTCAGGTGTGCGCGGACTATCGCGAACTGCTGGCCAACCCGGACGTGGACGCCGTGTACTGCGCCGTCCCGCATCATCTCCACCGCGAGATGTACTGCGCGATCATCGAGTCGGGGAAACATTTCCTCGGCGAGAAACCGTTCGGGATGGACCGCGCCGCCAACGACGCGATCCTCGCCAGCATCCGCAAGACGCCGGGCAAGATCGTGCGCTGCTCCTCCCAGCTTCCCTTCACCCCGGCCGTTCAAAAGATCTTCGGGAGGATCGAGAAAGGTTTCTTCGGGCGGATCTTCGAGGTGAACACCGGCTTCCTGCACTCCAGCGACCTGAACCCGAACAAGGCGATCAACTGGAAACGCATGGTGAAGATCAACGGCGAATACGGCGTGATGGGCGACCTCGGGATGCACGCCTGCCACGTTCCCTTCCGCGCCGGTTGGCAACCGCGCCGCGTGCGCGCCGTGCTCTCCAAAATCGTCAAGGAACGCCCGGACGGCAAGGGGGGCATGGCGCCCTGCGAAACCTGGGACAACGCGACCCTCCTCGTGGACATGCTCGATCCGCGATCGGGAGAAGCGTTTCCCTGGACGCTGCGCACCCAGCGCATCGCCCCCGGCGAAAAGAACACCTGGTACCTCGAGATTTACGGCACGCGGGGCGCCGTAAAATTCTCCACCAAAAATCCGAAACGCCTCAATCTCCTCGAATACGACGGCGGCGAACAGGTCTGGCAGCAGGAGGACGTCGGCTTCGAACCCGCCTTCAAGACGATCACGGGCGACATTTTCGAATTCGGTTTCCCCGACGCGATCCAGCAAATGCTGGCCGCCTTCTTCCACGAGGCGGCGCACGGCAAGCCGCTCACTCCGGCGGCCGGCTGCGCCACGCCCGAAGAAGCCGCGCTCAGCCATCGCCTCTTCACCGCGGCGCTCGCCTCGCACAAGAACGGCACGACCGAACCGGTCTGATCCCTGAATTCCGGATGCAACGCGCAAGATAAAAATCGCGCAGTCCAGGCAACGGGCCGTCTCCCAGCATGAACCTCCTCGTCGGCGTCGCGCGGCGCGACATCAGCCCGCGGAAACCCCTCTTCTTGTGGGGGTATCCCCACGTTCCCCGCGTCTCCACCGGCATCCACGATCCGCTCTGGGCTTCCGCGATCGCCTTCCGCCAGGGCGCCGACGCCCTCCTCCTCGTCGCCGCCGACGCCCTCTTCATCTCTCCGGAAGGCGCGCGCGCCTGCCGGAACGCTCTCCACGAAAAGACCGGCGTCCCGCCCGAGCGCATCCTCATCAGTTGCACCCATGGGCACTCCGCGCCCGTGAGCGTGGATTACCTGACGAGCCGCGCGGACCCCACGGTTCCTCCGCCCGATCCCGAGTATGTCCGTCTCTATTACTCGGGAATCGTCGAGGCCGCCGCCGAGGCCTTCGCAAAGGCCGAACCGGCCGAGTTGGCCGTCACTGCAACGGAGGTTCGCGGCGTTGGCACAAACCGCCTCTCTCCCGATGCTCCGCGCGATCCCGAGGTCGGCCTGATTTTTGCCCGTCGGGTTCGGGACGCCGCGCCTCTGGCGCTCGCGATGGTCTATGCGATGCATCCCACGGTCCTTCATGAGGACTCAACGCTGGTGACCTCCGATTTCCCGGGTTTCGCGCGCGACGAAATCGAAGCCGCCTTCCCCGGCCTCCAGATCAACTATCACAACGGAACCTGCGGAAACCTGAGTCCTCGCTATAGCGTGAAAGGCCAAACCTTCGCCGAAGCCGAACGCCTCGGGCGCCTCCTCGGCCGCGCCGTGATCGCGGCGCTCGCGGAGCTGAAGGCGAAAGACTTTTCCCGGGCGATCTCCCTCGATGGAAGGATCGCAGAGGTCGTCCCGATCCCGCGCGTCATGCCGTCCATCGCCGAAGCGAAGGCCGCCCATCAGGCGGCCCTCGCCGAATACGCGCGTCTGAAACGCGAGGGCGCGCCGCACGGCCCCGTGCGCACCGCCGAATGCACCACCTTCGGCACGGAAGAGGCCCTCCTCCTCGCGAAGGCCGCCGCCAGCGACGAACTCGCCGAACTGGTCCGCCGCTACACCCCCGCCGAAGTCCAGGCGCTCCGCCTGGGCGACGCGGCGATTGTGGGATTGCCCGGCGAGTTCTTCGTGGAATACGGACTCGAGATCAAAAGACGCGCCCCGCGAAAGACCTTTCCCATCGGTTATGCGAACGGCGAACTCCAGGGTTACATCGTGACTCCCGAAGCCGCCGCCGGCGGCGGATACGAGGCGCAGAACTCCGTCTTCGATTGCCGCACGGGCGCCCGGTTTGTCGAGGCCGCCCTCGCCCTCCTCGGACGGCTCGCATAAGCGCGGCGAACGATTTCACACCGGACGCCCTTTTCGTTTGCTTGCGTCTCCCATCGGGCCCAGGGTCCCGCGTTCGTATTACTTTTCACCCCATCATCATCCAGGGCGGCATGGGCGTCGGCGTTTCCGGCTGGCGACTCGCGCGAGCCGTTTCGATGACCGGCCAGCTCGGCGTCGTTTCGGGAACCGCGATGGGCGTCGTTCTGGCCCGCTTCCTGCAGGCGGGCGATCCCGGCGGACACTATCGCCGCGCGATGGAGGCCTTCCCTGCGTCCTCCGTGGCGGAACGCATCCTCCGCGATCACTACATCGCCGGAGGCAAAGGCGCTTCCGCTCCTTTCAGACTCACGGCGATGCCTTCGCTGCGCCCGAGCGCCGCGCTGACCGAACTGATGGTCGCCGGCAATTTTGCCGAGATCTGGCTTGCCAAGGAGGGGCACGACGGCGTCGTCGGCATGAACCTGTTGGAAAAAATTCAGATCCCCACCCTCCCTTCGCTCTTCGGCGCGATGCTCGCGGGCGTCAATTACATCCTCATGGGCGCGGGCATCCCTCGCTCCATCCCCGGCGTTCTCGACCGCTTCGCCCGAGGGGAACCGGCCGAGTTGCGCATGGACGTGCAAAATTGCGGGCCCAATGACCTCTTCGACGCGCGCTTCGATCCGCGGGAGATCTTTCAGGAATCGCCTCCTTTGCTCAACCGCCCGTACTTCCTGGCGATCATCTCCTCAGCCACCCTCGCCATGACCCTGGCGCGCAAATCCAACGGAAAGGTGGACGGCTTCGTGATCGAGGGGCCCACCGCGGGCGGGCACAACGCTCCTCCCCGCGGCCCGATGCGTCTCAACGCGGCCGGCGAACCGATCTACGGTCCTCGCGACGTGCCAGAGTTGGAAAAAATCCGGGCGCTCGATCTTCCATACTGGCTCGCCGGCTCCTACGCGAGCGCCGACAAGGTGGCGGAGGCGATCCGCCTCGGCGCGGCCGGAGTGCAAGTCGGCACCGCCTTCGCCTTTTGCCGCGAGTCCGGCATTGCGCCGTCGCTCAAACAGCGCGCGCTGGAGATGAGCCGGCGCGGCGCGCTCGCGGTCTATACCGATCCCATGGCCTCTCCCACGGGCTTTCCGTTCAAGGTGCTTCAGATGGAGGACTCGATCGCCCAAACCGAGATTTACGCAAACCGCCGGCGCATCTGCGACCTCGGATACCTGCGCCATCTCTACCGCAAAGAAGACGGCAGCGTCGGCTACCGATGCCCCGCCGAGCCCGTCGAGGATTACGTGGCCAAGGGCGGCGCGCTCGCGGATACCGTCGGACGCAAATGCGTCTGCAACGGCCTCGTGGGAACCATCGGGCTCGCGCAAAGCCTCTCCGACGGAACCCTCGAGCCGATGCTCATGACCGCGGGCGACGACGCGGCGACGGTTGCCCGCTTCTTGAAGCCCGGCGAAGATTCCTACGGCGCGGCCGACGTGGTGGAGACGCTTCTCGAAGGCGCG
Source organism: Verrucomicrobiia bacterium (assembly GCA_013360985.1). GTDB lineage: Bacteria > Verrucomicrobiota > Verrucomicrobiia > JABWAM01 > JABWAM01 > JABWAM01. The sequence continues at coordinate 6,066 of JABWAM010000033.1, forward strand.
CGCGCCGCCGCCGCCCCTCTCCCGCCCGGAAATTCTCAAATGCCCCAGGAAAATCCGCCGTCGTCTCCCCCTCCTTCCGAACGATGACCCGCTTCTTTCACGGCTTTCTCGCCGCGCGGCGGGCGTTCGCGCCGGCCGTTGAAAATCGGCTTGTCGCCTCGAGGATCGCCTCGTAGCCTTCCCTTCCGCCGGAGCGCGGGTCCATGAAGTTCTCCGACCTGATCAGCCCCTCCCAGATCATCCTCGAACTCGACGCCGCGGATCGCTGGGCGACCATCGACGAGATGGTGAATCACCTCGTGCGCCTCGGCAGGGTCGCGCCCTCCGAGCGAGAAACGGTCCTCACCGACGTCAAGAATCGCGAGAAAACCATCAGCACCGGCGTCGGCTTTGGGATCGCCATCCCTCACGGCTCGACCCGCGGCGTCGAGAAGGTCGCCGCGATCTTCGGGCGCTCCTCCAAGGGCATCAACTTTGACGCCCTCGACAATCAGCCCGTCCGCCTCGTCGTTCTCTTCCTCGTCCCGCTCGGCCAGTATCAGGTGCACCTCAAGACCCTGGCCCTCATTTCCCGGTTCCTCAACGATCGCGAGTTCCGCGAACGCGCGCTCCAAGCCGCTTCCGAGCAGGAGATCTACGACGCCATCGTCAAACGCGAGAGTTGATCCGCCGCAAATCGCCGATCGCGGCGAGGCGACGCGCGGCCTCCGCATCCTTCCCCAATTCGGCGACGGCAACGGGCAGGCGCGCCGTCCAGTTGCTCGCGCTCATCGGGCCGGGGATGTTGAAACGCAGCGTCAACCCAAGGAGATCGGTGATCATGAACGCCGCAAGCCAACTCGGGCCGTCCAGCAGACGGCGGCAAAACGCGGCATGCAGTTCCGGCGTGAACGCCGTCGGCAACGCGCGCGCGCCCCAACCCGCCCAATCCGCGGCGCGCCGCGCCTCGACTGCGCCGTTCGGATCCCGCGACCACCGTTCCCACATCGCCGCGAGAGGCTCATGATCGTGCGTCGCAAACGTCGCCACGGACAACGGCGCGTAAGATTCCACCGGCGTGTAGGTGCCATCCTGGCGACGCTCAAAAAGCGGAATCTTGAATCCGGGCACCCCGAGGGACGCGAGCGACGGACGCACGTAATCGGGCGTCCAGCCGAGATCCTCGGCGACGACGCCGCACTCGCCCGACGCATCGAGAAGCATGCGCATCAAGGTTTCGCCGTGGACGCGGTTGGCGGCGCGCGATTCCTCCCGTTCATCTCCCTCCGGCCAAAACCGCGGAAGATCGCCCGCCTTCGCCTTTGCCTGCTCCTGGTCGAGAGAGAGATAGTCCCCGTTTTCCCAGGGAGGCCAGGGAAAGGCATAGACCCGGTAAAAGCCGAGGACATGATCCACGCGGAAGAGATCGAATACCCGCGCAACGCTCTTCACCCGCTGCCGCCACCACGCAAACCCGTTCTCCCGCATCCGATCCCAACGGTAGAGCGGAAGGCCCCAGTTCTGCCCCCAGCGTTCCGTGAAAAGGTCGGGCTTGAAGAAAGGCTCGGGCGGCGCGCCGCATGACCATCGCAGATCGAACTCGTCCCGTCGCGCCCACACGTCCGCACTGCAGCGTCCGATCCCGAAAGGGATGTCGCCCATGAGGGATACCCCTCGCCGCCGCGCCCGCTCCCGCACCGCGCTCCATTGGCGAAACGCGATCCATTGAACCCACGCGTGGAAGCGCGCCGTGCGGCCAAACTCGGCGCGCGCTTTGGGAGGCAGCGCGGCTGCCCAAGACCTCGCGCCCTCCGGGGTTTGATGCTCGGCCGGCCACGATTCCCACACCGCGCCGTCGCGATGGCGATCCATCAGGGTTCGGAACAGGGCGTAATCGCTCAGCCAATCCGACTCCGCCTGAACGAAGGCCTCGAACTCCGCGGCGGATGCCGCCGCGCGCCCCTCCGCGCCTACGGAGGCGTCGAAGGCCGCGCGTAACGCCCGGTGTTTGAGGGCCTTCACTTCGGGATAGCGCACCGGCCCCGACGCGAGGGCGTCCGTCACCGCGATGTTCGTCAGCTTCGCGCGCTCGCGCTTCGGAAGCTCGGGCAAAAACCTGGACGCGAGCGACAGGGTCGCGGGATCCAACGCGATGGAACTGATCGCGTTATACGGACTGTGGTCCGCGCCCGTCTCGTTGATCGGCAGGATCTGCAGCACGCGAATCCCGCGTTCCGCGCACCAATCCACCATCTCGTCCACGGCGGCGACATCACCGATCCCGAAATCCTCACGTCCGCGCAACGCAAAGACCGGCGCGAGAAGACCCGTGACGCGGTGGGCGGGATCAGGTTGCATCGCCTCCACTCCGAAGCAGGAAACGCGTTCCTTCGCAAGCCGGCTTCCCCGCCCCAAATCCACGGATCAGCTCGATTTTCAGAGAGCACCCCTCCTCATCATCCATGGAGGATCGGAGAGGTGGGTCGTGTCGAGATTCCAGACTCCTCACAAGAAGGGTGTGACGGCTCGCCCGGCGGCCTCGCCCTACCTTTCCACAGTCTATGCTTGAGAAAAATCCGCTCGGTCGCGAAGCGAGGGAGGGCGCCGCCGCCGGCGGCGCCGCGGCAGCGGCTTGGCCCAAAATGTGGCGAGGGCGTCGCATGTTCCTCGACCGAGGATGGACTCCTCCACGCCTGACGCGGGGATTTGGGCCCGCGAAGGACTGCAAGGAACCGTTTTGCGACAGCCTCACCTCAACGGTCAACGAGAGCCTCCAAGGAATGCTCCAATCCGCCATCTCAAAAAGAAGCGCCGTCCGTCTCCTCTGCCGCCGCCCGTCCATCATCTCTCTTTCCCGACCCAATGAAAGCAAATCGGCTTTTCGATGGCGGGATGCAGACTGTGGTGGACGGGACACCCCCGCGCCGCCTTCTCCAGCAATTCGCGCTGAGGACAAGCCGGCGGCAAAGGCACATGGATTTGCGCCGCCAGCCGCGCGATCCGCCGAGGAGACTCTCTCGTCATCTCTTTTTCCACTTCGACGAGCATGCCTTGAAGATTCAGCCCGTGCCGTTCCGCGACGATCCCCATGATCGTCGCCATGCAGGCGCCGAGCGCGGTCGCCACGAGATCCGTCGGCGAAAAACATTCGCCTTTGCCTTGATGGTCCACCGGAGCATCGGTCTGAACTCGTTCTCCCGAAGGACCATGAACGGCGCTGCAGTGAAGCCCGCCCGTATACGTGATCGCCACGCGAACCATGAGACGAATCTAACCCGGCCCCTTCGGACTTCCAGCGGGAAATCTTCGAAATCGCCATTGACCGCGGGGGGAAGTCTCGGCAGGCTCCCTCCGATGCCTTTTCCGAGCCGAGAGATTCAGGGTGTCGCGATCTTCGATCTCGACGGCGAAATCGATCTCCACCGCTCCCCCGAAGTCCGCGCCGAAATCGGGAAGCTGATCGAGCGCAAGAGCAAGGCGATTGCCGTTCACTTTGGAAAAGTGACCTACATCGACAGCTCCGGACTCGCCACGATCATCGACGCCTTTCAGAAGATGCGCGCCTACGGCGGCAAGCTGGCTCTCGTCGCTTTGAACACGCATGTGCGCAGCGTCTTTGAGGTGGCCCGCCTCGACCAGTTTTTCAAGATCTATGACGAAGAGAACGCGGCGGTCGCCGCGCTTCGCGCCGACGCCGGCCTGTAACGGGCTGCGACCTTGAAGAACCGCCTCCAGGAATTCCTCCTGAACGTGGGAGACTATGTCGTCTTGCTCGGCGAGACGCTGAAAATTTGTTTCTTCGATCCCTTCCGCGGCAAAGGCCCGAAACCCCGCCACACCGTGACACAGATGGTCTCCATCGGCGTGGAATCCCTCGGCATCGTCTGTCTCGTGGTCTTCTTCGTCGGCCTCGTCATCGCCATGCAAACCGCGTACGAAATGGTGAAAATGGGCAGCGAGATGTACGTCGGCCGCGTTGTCGGCCTCACGATGCTCCGCGAGCTCGGCCCGCTCATCGCCACGATCGTCCTCGGCGGACGCAGCGGCGCGGCGATCGCCGCCGAACTCGGCACGATGAAGGTCAACGAGGAGGTCGAAGCCCTCCGCATCATGGGGATCAACCCGGTCCGTTTCCTCGTCGCGCCGCGCGTGCTCGCCTTCACGGTGATGACCCCTCTCCTCGCCGTGATCGCCGATTACGTCGGCATCCTCGGCGGCCTCTTCCTGGCGATCGCAAATCTCCACCTCTCCGCCCACCAATACATCGACCTCATGATGCAGGGCCTCGTCGTGAAGGACTTCGTCTCCGGGATCGCCAAGAGCGTCGTCTTCGGCCTTCTCGTCGGCAGCATCGCCTGCCATTTCGGCTACCGCACCGAAGGCGGCGCCGACGCCGTCGGCCGCGCGACGACGATGACCGTCGTGGTCTCCATCGTGATGATCATTCTCGCGGACGCGGCGATGACCGCGATCCTCGTCTATATTCTCTGACCATGGCCGAACCCGCCTCCAGCGCGCCGCACATCAAGGTGGAGAAGCTCGTCCGATCCTTCGACGGACGCAAGGTCCTCGACGGCGTCAGCTTCGAGGTGCCGCGCGGCAAGACGCTCGTCATCCTCGGCGGCAGCGGTTGCGGCAAGAGCACCCTGCTTCGCCACATCATCGGCTCGCTCAAGCCTGACGAAGGCAGGATTTGGCTCATGGGCGAGGAGATCACCTCCATGCGCGAGGAGAAGTTCGCCGAGGTGCGCAAAAAATTCGGGATGCTCTTCCAAGGCTCCGCCCTCCTCAACTCGATGAGCGTCGGCGAAAACGTGGCGCTCCCCCTCGAGGAACACACCAGCCTCTCCCCCGACATCATCGAGATCATGGTCAAGATGAAGACCAGCATGGTCGGGCTCACGGGCTTCGAGAACCTCATGCCCTCCCAAATTTCCGGCGGCATGAAAAAGCGCGTGGCCCTCGCCCGCGCCATCGCGATGGATCCGGAAATCCTCTTCTGCGACGAGCCCACCGCCGGACTCGACCCCGTGATGACCGCGGTGGTGGACGTTCTGATCAACGACCTCTGCAAAAAGCTCGGAATGACCGCTGTCGTCGTCACCCACGACATGGCCAGCGTCTACCGCATCGCCGACCAGATCGTCATGCTGCACAAGGGGAAAGTCGTCTTTCAAGGTTCTTCGGCCGAAATCCAGGCCAGCGAAGATCCCATCGTAAAACAGTTCATCAAGGGCGAAGCCGACGGCCCCATCTCCTTCAAACAGTCCGGCGACGACTACCTCAAGACCCTGCTCGGCTAACTCCAACGCCCCCCACGGACCTCTTCAATTCCGGATCGCTTCGCCCCTCTCCCTTCTCCATCCTGCGTCTGACCCCTCAACCGATCCTTTCGACCGCGGATCCCTCTTCTTATGAAAGCTGACACTCGAGCTCGCCTCAAGATCGGCGCTGTCGCCCTCGTCTCCATGATTCTTTTCGGGCTCATGGTCGCCGCCATCGCAAAAATCGATCTTCGCCCGAAACGCGAGGTGTGCGTGAACTTCAGCTTCATCAACAGCCTCGAAGTCAACGCCCCCGTACGTTTCGCCGGCGCGCGCGTCGGCGAGGTCACCCGCCTCAAAGTCCTCACGCCGGAAGAACGCGCCCAGTTCGCGCGCAATCCGCCCTACGTCCAAGTCTTCGCCCGCGTGGACCGTTCGATCCAAATTCCGAAGAATACCCGCGCCATGGTCAACACGATGGGATTTATGGGAGAGAAATATCTCGAACTCATGCCGGAATCCCGTTCCACGGCCTACCTCGGAGACAACGAGCCGCTCGAAGGGGTGGATCCGACCGCCATGGACACCGTCTTCGCTTCCGCCAAACAACTCTCCGACGAGATGCAGGTCGCGACCAAAAACATGAACGCCATCGTCGTTCAGATGCAGGATCGTCTCCCCGTCCTCATCGCCGAGATCGAAAAAACCCTCGGGAGCGCCCAAGGCTTGGCCAACGACGCCAAAGATCGCCTCCCCAAGCTCATCGTCGAGATGGAGAAGACCCTCGCCAACGCGCAGGATCTCGCCGGAGACGCCAAGCGCCTCACCGGCGATGTCCACCAGATGTTCCTGCGCAACCGTGAAGACATGGAGAAGCTCATTCAAAACGCGCGCCAAATCACGATTTATACAAAGAGCCTCAGCCATGTCCTCGCCAACCGTCCGTGGAAGCTCGTCTGGGGTTTCGGCGGCCCGCTTCCCATCGAACCCGAGGAGGAGAAATATCAGCCTTCCGAAAACCCTTCCTCCACGTACAAAGCGCCCGACAAAGGCGCCCCCTCCAACGCCCCCTGATCGAAGGCCCCTCCCGAAATGAAGCCCTGCGAATCCCCGGCGTTCGCCCCGACGGCGACCGATCCATATCGCGGTCTGGTTCGCGTGAGTTGCATCATCAACTCGATCAAGGACTATCGCGAGCTTCTCACCTCCCTGCTCGCGACCACCAAGGAAGTCATGGACTGCGAAGCCGGCAGCCTCATGCTCTACAACGAGGCCTCCGACGATCTCACCTGGCATGTCGCCCTTGGCGAAAAGGCCGACAAACTCAAGGAGATGGGGCATCTCCCCATGGGCAAGGGGGTCGCCGGTTGGGTCGCCCAAAACCGAAAGCCCGCGCTGGTACCGGACACCGCCACGGACGAGCGTTTCTTTCGCGGCGCCGACACTCGCACGGGATTTCAGACGCGCTCCATCGTCTGCGTGCCGCTCGAGTTGGACGGCAAGCTGGTGGGCGTCCTCCAAGCGCTCAATCCGAAGCGCAAGAAGGGCTTCGACGAACGCGACCTCGAGGTCTTCGAGGCGTACGGCTCCATGGCCGCCACCGCCATCGAAAAAATCCGATGGCAGGACGCCATGGTCGAGCAGGAGCGCCTCCGCCGCGATCTCGAAGCCGCCCGCGAAATTCAGGCCCGCTTCCTCCCCCAAAGCCTCGAACACCTCGCCGAACACCTCCAGATCGCTTTCGTCTACCAACCCGCCCTGCAGGTCGGCGGCGACTTCTACGATGCGCGACGCATGAGGGACGGTTCGATCGCCCTCCTCTTCGGCGACGTCACCGGCAAGGGAATGCCCGCCGCGCTCCTCATGGCGCAGATCCTCTCCGAGTTCCGTCATCTCGCCCTCGCCGAAAACGATCCCTCCCAGATCCTCGCCAAACTGAACGACGCCCTTGCCGCCCAGAGCGCGCGCGGAATGTTCGCCACGGCGTGGTGCGGCATCGCGCGCTCGAACGGAAATGCGGTGGACGTCGTGCACGCCTGCGCCGGCCATCCCGCGCCCCTCCTCGCCGACGGCGCCCGCGCGTTCTTCGCCGAGACGCAGTCGGGCCCACCCATCGGAATCGCTCCGGGATTGGACTATCCCTCTTCCCGTTTCCGCCTCGCGGCGGGCGATCTCGCCGGTCTGTTCACCGACGGGATCACCGAAGGACGCGATCCCGCGGGCAACGAATATGGCTATGAACGCCTCCGCAAGCTCGCCGAAGCATGGCGCGGAGACGCGAAGACCGCCGCCGACTCCATCCTCGCCGACGCGCAGAGATTCTGGAACGGCGCCCCGCAGCGCGACGACGTGACGCTTCTCCTCTTCGGCCCGCAGGGACGCCTCTCCACTCCAACCGCCGCCGCCCGTGACCTCTCCCATCCATCACGTCTGCCGCAGCCATCCTGAACACATGGCGCAGGTGCGCGCCTGCGTGCGGGAGGCCGCGCGCGCCTTCGGATTCGACGAAGGCACGGCGATGCGCCTCGTCCTTGCCGTAGACGAAGCGTGTACGAACATCATCCGTCACGCCTACAAAGGCGAAACCGAACACTCCATCGAACTCGAGATGGCCGCGCACGGCGACACCTGGGAAGTTCGCATTCGCGACTACGGCGAGCGCTGCCCCCTCGCGCAACTCAAGGGGCGCGACCTCGACGATCTGCGGCCGGGAGGCCTCGGCCTTCACTTCATCCGCCAGACGTTCGACGAGGTCAACTTCGACCAATCCCTGGAGAAAGGGACCCTCCTCATCCTCCGCAAGCGCCGTCTTCCCTCGTCTTGAGCGCGGGCGCCGCGCGAC
>JABWAM010000034.1 GCA_013360985.1 Verrucomicrobiia bacterium
GAGGCGGCGGTGACGCCGGCAGAAGCCGTGCGCGGCGCCGATCTGATCCTTCTCTGCACGACGGTCGAGGCGATGCCTCGGATCGCGCGGGCGATGCGGCCGGGGCTTGCGCGCGGCGCGCTCGTGACGGATGTGGGGAGCACCAAACGCAACGTGGTTCGAAGAGTCGGCGCGCTCCTGGCGGGGCGCGCGACATGGATCGGAAGTCATCCGATGGCGGGCGGGGAACGCGAAGGCTTGCGCGCGGCGCGCGCCGAACTCTTCGAAGGGGCGACCTGCATCGTCACGCCGACGTCCGATTCGTCGGCGCGCGGTTTGCGCAGGATCAGGGAGTTTTGGGAAGCTCTGGGAGGGCGCAGCGTCGTGATGTCGCCCGCGGAACACGATGCGGTCGTGGCGTTGGTCAGCCATGTGCCGCATCTCGCGGCGGCCGCGCTCGTGAATGTCGTCGGACGGGAAAATCCCGCGGCGTTGCGGTGCGCGGGCAATGGGTTCCGCGACATGACGCGGATCGCCTCGGGATCGCCCGGGATGTGGACGGGCATCGCGCGATCGAACCGGACGGAAATTTGCCGCGGGCTCGGAAAACTCATCGCGGAACTTCAGGGCCTCGCGCGCGGGTTGACGGACGGTTCCGGGGAAACGTTGCGCGCGCGGCTGGATCGCGCGAAGGCGTTGCGGGACGAGATGAGGTCCCGGGGTTGAACGAATCGGAGGATCCTCCGGGGATTGGAACGGCTTCTGACCGATTTTGAAATGCGCAGACCGATCGCCATGCCGCCGCTCGCCGATCCGCTCCCGATCCTTCCCGCGCGAGGGCCGTTGGATGCCGTCGTGGGGATCCCCGGATCGAAGAGCCTGACGAACCGCGCGTTGATCCTCGCGGCGCTTTCGAACGGCGTCACCCGTCTCGAAGGCGCGCTTTGGGCGGAGGATACGCGTTGGATGGTGGAGGGCCTTCGGCGGCTCGGATTCAAGATCGAAGAGCAGCCTGATCCCTTGAATGGATGCAACCGGATCCTTTGCGTGGAAGGTCGCGGGGGAAAGGTCCCCGCGCGCGAGGCGGAGTTGTTCGTCGGAACGGCGGGCACCGCGGCGCGTTTTCTCGCGGCCTTGTGCGCGCTCGGAGAGGGGAGGTTTCGGCTGGACGGCACGCCGCGGATGCGCGAGCGGCCAATGCAGGAGGTCTTCGACGCCCTGCGGCGCCTCGGCGCCGAGATTCGGGATACGGAGGGGCGGCTCCCCGCCGAAATTCGCGGCCCGCTTCGCGCGGGGCGGGTTCGGGTGGACGACCGGGAATCGAGTCAGTTTGCGTCTGCGCTGCTTCTTGTGGCCAGGCGCGCGGAGGTCGAGGTGGAGGCGCCCTCTTCGCCGTATATCGAAATGACCCGCGAGCTCGTGCGCGCCTGGAACTGGGAGGGGGGAAGCTATGACGTGGAGCCGGATGCGTCGAGCGCCGGCTACTTCCTGGCGCTCCGCCACCTTCTCGGGGGACGGTTGGAGATCGCGCGTTGGCCGTCGACGAGCCTGCAGGTGGATCATCGGCTTCCGACGTTTCTGCCGCCGCCCGCGGCCATCTCGCGAAAAGGCGACCTTGGCGATTCGGTGATGACGTTGGCGATCGTGGCCGCCGCCCTACGGCGGCCGCTGCATTTGCGGGATGCGGGGAATCTGAGGAGGCAGGAGTGCGACCGCCTCGCGGCGCTTGCCGCGGAGCTCGCGAAGTGCGGCGTGCCGGCGCGCGAGGAACCGGAGGGGCTGGTCCTGGCGCCGGCGAAGGCGTTTCGTCCGGCGGTGATCGAGACCTATCGCGACCATCGGATCGCGATGTGCTTTGCGGTGTTGGGCAGCGTGGATGTCCAGAGCGACGGGCGCCCCTGGATCCGCCTTCGCGACCCGCGCTGCGTGGACAAGACGTTTCCGAATTTCTTCGAGACCCTCGAAACCGCGATGGGGCGCGGGGTCCGGACTTGAGCCGCGACGGGGAGAAGGACAGACTGCGTCCCCTGATGACGGAGATTTCCAAAGCTTACGATCCATCGCGCGTCGAAGACCGCTGGTATGCGCGCTGGATGGAGTGGGGAGTGTTTACGGCCGATCCCGCCAGGGCCTTCCGCGGCGACGGCCTTTCCGAGGCGGAAAAGACGCGGCGGCGGGCCGAGGGATTGCGCGAGGCCTATTCGATCGTCATTCCGCCTCCGAACGTGACCGGCATCCTTCACATGGGGCACGTGCTGAACAACACGATCCAGGACATCCTCGCGCGGCGGAAAAGGATGCAGGGATTCGAGGTGCTCTGGCTGCCCGGCACCGATCACGCGGGGATCGCCACGCAGACCGTGGTGGAACGCCAGGTGCGGAAAGAGGAGAAGAAGACGCGCCACGACCTTGGCCGCGAGGAGTTGCTCCGCCGCGTCTGGACGTGGAAAGATCGCCACGGCGACATCATTCTCCAGCAGCTCAAGAAGCTGGGCTGTTCCTGCGACTGGACGCGGACGGTGTTCACCATGGACGGACTGGATCCGCGTCATCCCGCGCCGCGGGTGAATTATTCCCGCTGGGTGTCCCACGTGTTCACGGAGCTCCACCGCCGCGGCCTCATCTACCGCGGACGGCGCATGGTGAACTGGTGTGTCGTGGCGCGCAGCGCGCTGTCCGATGAAGAGGTGATCATGAAGGAAACGCGCGGCCATCTTTGGCATCTGCGCTATCCCTTCGACGCGAGGAAAGGCCACCTCGTGGTGGCCACCACGCGTCCGGAAACGATGCTCGGAGACGCGGCCGTTGCCGTGCATCCTGAAGACGCGCGCTACAAGGCGGCGATTGGCCGGGGCGTCCGGCTCCCATTGAGCGGCCGAACAATTCCGGTGATCGCCGATGCGGCGGTGGATCCGAAGTTCGGGACCGGATGCGTCAAGGTGACGCCGGCGCATGATCCGACGGACTTCGCGATCGGGCAGCGCCACGGGCTCGGCCAGATCCAGGTGATCGGTTTCGACGGAGCCATGACCGCCGCGGCGGGAGAGGAATACGAAGGGCTCGACCGGTATGAATGCCGGGAAAAAGTGATCGCGGACCTCGAAGACCTCGGATTGATCGAGAAGATCGAGGAGCATGTCCACAACGTGGGCTACAGCGAACGGGCGGATGTGCCCGTGGAACCGATGGTCAGCGATCAATGGTTCCTGCGGTATCCCGCCGTTCGCGAGGCGCTCGCGCAGGTGGTGGAGGGGCACATCGCCTTTCGGCCCGCGCATTGGACGAAGGTCTATGAGCACTGGATCGCCAACCTGCAGGACTGGTGTCTCTCGCGCCAGCTTTGGTGGGGCCATCGCATCCCGGTCTGGACGCGTCCCGCGCAGGGAGGCGGAGCGCCGGAGGTTCATGTCGGCGCCGATGCGCCGAAGGGCGAAGGGTGGGAGCAGGATCCGGACGTGCTCGACACATGGTTTTCCTCCTGGCTCTGGCCGTTTGCCACGATGGTGGATGCGCCGGAAAATCTCGCGGCGGCGCGAAGCGATCCGCGGTCGGCGATCTCGGTGTTTTATCCGACGTCGGACCTCGTCACGGCGCCGGAGATTTTGTTCCTTTGGGTCGCGCGGATGGCGATGGCTGGGAACGTGTTCATGGGAGAGCGGCCGTTCCGCAACGTCTATTTTACGGGCACCGTTCGCGACAAACAGGGGCGCAAGATGTCGAAATCGCTCGGCAACTCGCCCGATCCGCTCGATCTCATCGCGAAGCATGGAGCCGATGCCCTGCGTTTTGGCCTGATGCGCTGCGCGCCGCTCGGGCTCGATGTGCGCTTCGACGAACAACAGGTGGTCCTCGGGCGCAACTTCTGCAACAAACTCTGGAACGCCGTCCGGCTGCGTCTCAGCTACTCCGTCGAGGAAGGGGGCCGAAGCGCGCTGGCGGACGTTTCCCCCGGCGACCTGACCTCGGACGATCGCGCGATCTTGATGCGCGCCGATCAAGCGGTGCGCGAGATCGAGGGGCTTTACGCGGACTACGAGTTCAACCAAATCGCGGCGCGCCTCTACGAGTTGTTCTGGACGGACTGTTGCGACTGGTATCTCGAGGCGGCGAAGGCGGCGCTCTACGGGGCGGATCCCGCGCGTAAACGCGCGACGCTGGTGGTGATGGACCACGTTTTTCACGTCGTCCTGCGCCTTCTGCATCCCTACGCGCCCTTTATCACCGAGGAGCTTTGGCAAGCGCTCGGTTTCGGCGGCGCGCGACGGGAGGAGAGCATCCAGTTTGCTCCCTGGCCGTCGCCGCTTCCCGAAGAGGAATGCCGCCGCCTCCGCCTGGATCCGGACGTCTTGCGCTTCGCGAAGCTCAAGCAAGAGACGGTGAGCGCGGGAAGACATCTCAAGGCCGCGTATCGCATCCCGTCGAACCAGCGCGTCCGATACGCTCTTCTGCCCTCGGCGGATTGTCCGCGCGATGCGCGGGAGTTGGCGGCGCTCCAGATCCTGCTCGGGGCGGACCCGCTGGACCTCGTGGAGAATCCGCCCGCCCGATCCGCGACCGCGGTGACGCCGTTGGGAAAACTTTTCCTTCCGCTCGTAGGATTGGTGGACGCCGCGGCGGAAGCGAGACGACTCGAGGGGCAGATCGCGAAGCTGGAGAAGGAGATGCAGGGGGTCAACGCGCGCCTGGCCGACGAAGGCTTCCGATCCCGCGCGCCGGCCGAGGCGGTCGCCGCCCACGAGGCGCGGCGGACGGAGATCGAAGGCGCCATGATCGCGATCCGCGAACAGATCGCCTTGCTGAGGGCGGCCTCTTGAAGCGTCGCGGGGTGAAGGTCTTCCCGCGCGCCGCGACTGTGGGAAGCGTCATCGCGTCGAAATTCCGCGCGCGCATTCAGCGGGATTGGGGCGCGGCGGGAAAGGCGCGGGCTTTGTGACGGACCCCGGAGGTTTCGGCTGGGCGCTGCTCGCCCTCGGCGCGCTAATCGTCGGTTTCTCCAAGACGGGGATCGCGGGGATCGGCGCGCTGGCGGTCGCCATTTTTGCCAATGTCCTGCCTGCGCGCGAGTCGACCGGCGTGGTCTTGCCGCTGCTGATCGCGGCGGATGTCGTCGCCGTGATCTCGTTTCGCCGTCACGCGGTCTGGTCGCACCTGGGGCGCTTGTTTCCTTTCGCGGCGATCGGGATCGCCGCGGGATATCTCGCGATGAACCGCCTGGGCGCGCTCGAAATTCGCAAAGGGATCGGCGCGATTCTCCTGATGATGGTGCTCCTCCATCTCTGGCGCCAGCGGCGCGAGAAGCGCGACGGCGCGCAGTCCGAGGGCGCGCGGTCGCTCCTTTCCGCCGCGGGGATGGGAACGCTCGCGGGTTTCACGACGATGCTCGCCAACGCCGCCGGACCGATCATGATCCTGTATCTCCTCGCGATGCGCCTGCCCAAGATGGAGTTCATGGGCACGGCGGCGTGGTATTTCTTTCTGTTGAACCTGTTCAAGGTGCCGTTCAGCCGCGACCTCGGCTTGATCAACGCCTTTTCGTTGAAGCTCAATCTCGTCCTGCTGCCTTTCGTGCTCGCCGGCGCATTCGGCGGGCGCGCCCTGCTCCCGCGCATTCCGCAAAAACTCTTCGAACGCCTCGCCCTTGCGCTCACGGCGCTCGCGGCGTTGCGGTTGATTCTCTAATTGCGCGGCGGCGTGAGAGCGCGCCGTGGATGAGGAGGAGGAGGCCCAGCCCCGCGCCGAACGCGCTGCCGAGTCGTTCTCCGCGGTCGGAGTAACGCAGGATGATTTCGCGCGCGGGCGCGTCGAGGCGAATCAGAAAGCCGTAGGGCGTGACGTCGGCCGTCGCGGGGCGCCCATCGACTTCGCAGGAAAATCCGGGGATGGGGGCCACGAGGATGCGCAGGTCTCCGCGTTCGGGCGTTGGGAGCGTCACCCGGAGGGAGTTGACACCGAAGGCGATGGGCAAGGGGTGTTGCGGGGCATTCGTGAAATGGGCGAGGGCGTGGGCCTTCGAATTCTCGGAGATGAGCATCGCCGCGTCTTCGTGGAGCAGGCGAAGCTGGGGAAAGCGCGCCAGGATGCGGCGAGTGGTCGGACGATTTCCGCAGAGGAGATAGCGGACCCCCCAACGCTCGAGGTGCTCCATTGTCGGCGCGTCGAGAAGCTTGTCGTAGCTGTTGTCGTGTTGCAGGCCGAGGCTGAGGCGGCTGTTGAGCCCTGAGACCAGCGCGTCGTAGCCGCCGAAGTGGAGCCAGCCGTGCAGGGTCGCATAATCGAACATTCCGAAGGCGGAGTAGCGGGCCGGATCTACGTTGCTCGAGCGATAAGTGAACACGCGGCCGTCGGGGCGCACGAGATCCCGCGAGGCGCCGGAGGGAGGAGGGAGGAAGCGTCCCGGGCCGAAGGTGACCGCCGCTCCCGGCGACGCGGCGATCCCGAGTTGAAGCGCGAGGCTGATCGCGTAACCCAACGCCAGAGCGATCCTTGGGGAACGCGTTCCGAAGGGCGCGACGGCATCCCAGATTTCCGCCGATGCGATCACGGTGAAGAAGAGGAAAAAGGCGAAGGATTTGAATGGCCAGCGAAAGAGATTGAGGATCGGCACGTGGTAGAGAATTTCGCCGGTCGAGGTGGCGAGCGTGAAGGCCAGGGCGGCGAGGAGGAGCAGGGGCAACGCGCCCGCGGCGCGCGCGCGCGCGCGGACGGCCCGCGAGCCGAGAGCGATCCACGCGGCGACGTGGATGAGTCCGGCGTGAAAGATCTGGTTGCCGGCGTCGAAGATGATCTCCGGCTGAAAACAAAACACCTGGGCGCGGAGGAAGTCGGCCAGGAACATGCGGTTCACCATGAAGACGCTGAGCGGCATGGGGGCGTTGCGTTCCAGGGAGAGCCCCTTCACGACCCAGAGCGATCCGAGGAGCGGCGCGGCGAGGGCGAGGAACCAGCCGACTGAGAGGAACCATGCCCGAGGCGGCCAACGGTTGCCGCGCGCGCGCCCCGGCGCGGTCGCCGCGAGATAGAGCGCCTCGAAGAGGCAGGAGAGCAGCACGTATTGCACGTAGCCTTGAAAGAAGAAGACGGCCTTCAGCGCGCCGAGGAGAAAGCCGCGCCGCAGGGTGGGTTTCGCGAGGAGACGATCCAGGAGCCAGAAGTTCCACGGGAGAAAGGCCGCGAGATAGCTCACGAAGATCCAGGAGCGCGCGGCGACGACGCAGAAGGGCAGGGTCGCCCAGGCGAGCCCGCCCAGCAGAGCGATCATGGGGGAGATCCCGCGCGCGCGGAGGAGCGTCCGCATGCCTTCGCCTGCGAGGAGGAGGTGACCGATGGCGAGCAGTTCGATTACGGCCCACGGATGTCCGAGAAACGCCTTCGACGCCGCGAGCGCGAGATACACCGGAAAATAGAAGACTCCGGACTGCGCTTGTCCCAAATAGGTTTGCCCGAGATATTGGTGCCAGTTGATCAGCGGGATGGCGCCGCGTTCCACAACGCTGCGCCAGTTGAAGCAGTAGTAGGGCAGGTACTGATTGGCGTTGTCGTCGGCAAGAAAATACCAGGGCGACCGCCACTCGAGGAATCCGAACGCCGCCGCCGCGAGCGCGAACAGGAGCAGCGCGCCGCGCGGTTCCGTGAGTCCTCGGCGCATCGTGCTCAGGAGGTGGGCGCGCGCGCGTCCGTCGGAGATGCGGCGGCAGCCTGATCCGTGCGGGAGGCGATATGGTACTCCGGACGCTGCTTGGTCTCGAGATACATCCGGGCGATGTATTCCCCGATAAGGCCGAGGGAAAGAAACTGGACGCCGCTGAGAAAGACCGAGAGGACGACCAGCGAGGTCCATCCTCCGACTTGTCGGGGGCGCATGCCGAAGATGGCGAGATCGCTGAAGTACCAGCCGAGCACCGCGAGCGCGAGAACGAAGGAGCCGAGCGCCATCGCCGCGCCCAAAAAAGCGATCAGGCGCAGAGGAAAAAAGGACATGTTGAACACGCCGTCCGCGGCGAGCGCGACGAGGCGAAGGGGGCCGTACTTTGTCGTTCCTTCGCGGCGCGCGGGGCGATCGTACGGAAGGCCGATTTGGCGAAACCCGGCGAGGGTTCGCAGCCCGCGCCAGTATTTCTTTCGCTCGGGATAGGCGCGCAACGCGCGGATCACGGCCGCGTCGAGGAGGCAGAAGTCGCCGCTGTGGAGCGGGGGTTTCACGTCCGAAATCCGGCGGAGGAGATGGTAGTAGACGCGATAGCAGACATCCAGGATGGGGGACGCTTTGCGCCGGGCGCGCACTCCGTAGACCACCTGGAACCCTTGCTCCCAGAGTTCGAACATTTGGGGAATGACCTCGGGGGGGTCTTGCCCGTCGGCGTCCATAAGGACGGCGCCGTCAGCGCGGACCTCCGCGAGGCCCGCCGAGAGCGCGGCCTGATGTCCGAAATTGCGGGAGAGTTGGATGCCGAGGACGCGCGTGTCGCGCGCCGCCAGATCGCGGATCACGCGATCGGTGCCGTCCGTGGATCCGTCATCCACCGCGATGAGCCGCCACGCGCGTCCGTCGAGCGCGGCGGCGAGTCGACGGTGGAGGCGGGGAAGCGCCTCGGCCTCGTTGTGGCAGGGGACGACGACGTCCACGGATCGGAGAGCGAGGTTCATGCGTCGCGAGGCGGAGGAAACGAAGACATCTTGGCTCGTCGCGCGAAGGAGTGTCAATCATCCCCCTTTCGGGATCACGAGGGGCTTTCCCGCGGAATCTTTTGTCCCGTGAAATTCGGCCACGAATGAAAACGTCTTTCGGCTTTCAGAGAGGCGGACTGCAGAAAGACTGCGATCGGCTGCGTATTCGACGGCGCGCGATGGACGGATTCGTCGTCCGCCGAAGAGCCTCTGACCGGGCGGCCGGCGCGCATCATCGCTCTTCCAGTAATCGCGCCGCGCGCTCGTAAGCCGCGGGCGGCATTTCGGCCGGGACGGAGGCCATCCCGAGCACCACGCCGCCCTCTTTCGCCAGTTCGATCAGCGGGCGCAAGTGCGCCTCGATTTCCCTCGGATCATTTCGAGGAAGAATCCGCGTGTTGCACACCCCGCCGATGAGCGCCAGTTTCCTTCCGTATTTCTTTCGCAACGCGACCAGGTCGGGATTGCAGCGCGGTTCGAGCGGGTTGACCCCTTCGAAGCCGGCCTCGATCAGCAGATCGAGCAGCGGCGCGATGTTCCCGTCGCTGTGAAAGAAGAAATGCCGACAACCCGCCGCCCGGCAACTCGCGATGATCCGCTGATAGCGCGGCAGAAAATAACGCGCGAACATTCGCGGGCTGAAGAGGGGTCCTTTCAACCCGGCCATGTCGTCGTAAACGAACAGTCCGGTGTCGTAGGCCTGCGTCCGCCGCAACGTCTCCAGCGCCATCTGCTCGAAATGCCGCGTGACCTTGTCGAAGAGCGCGTCGCAAAACGCAGCGTCTCCCGCCATGTCCATCAACAGCTTGTCTTCGCCGCGGAGAAAATGGCTGCGGATGTACAGCCCGCCGATCTTGGCGAACGCGCACTTGCCCTCGCGCCGCGCTTTCGCCGCTTCATCGGCAACTCCGGTATACCGGCTCGGCAGCGACGCGGGTTCGAACTCGATCCGATCAAGATCGCGCGGGTCGTTCAGCAGGCGACTGATCTCCTCGGAAAAATAGCCGCCTCGTTTCGATCGCGCGATGCAACCCCAGCCGTTGTTAGAAATATCGTACTCGCCCTCGCGCCGAAGAAAGCCCGCCTGCGACGGAAAAAAGCGTTCGTCGCCGATGAGGATGGCCGTGTCATTCCGGTAGTAAGTTAACGGATGCGCTTCGTCGTCGACGCCCTTCCATTCCCGCCAGCGTTTCACGAAGCCGTCGTCGAACCCGGGCGTCCAGATCGGCACGCGCTCGGGACGCTCGAAACGCAAAGCGGCCGATACGCACTCGCGGCCGGTAAGGTTCATGTGAACGACAGCCGCGCCCACTGCTCCGCGTTCTGGACGGCGCGCTCGGGATCGCGTCGGCTTCGGGCCGGATGACCGGACTCCTTGCGCAACGTTGGCTGAGTGGCATCTTGATAGCGCCAGTCCAAGCTCCAGCGGATTTGCTGGGTGCGGTTCGGTTTTCCCTGGTGGAACAGGAGATTGTGGAACAGCACCACGTCGCCGGGATCGAGTTCGATGTCCACGGCCTGCGAGAGCCGGGGACGCAAGACCTCGTCGGCAATCTCGAGGTAATGCCGCCGCTTCGTGTGCGGGACGACGCCGAGCGCGTGCGTGCCGGGAATGAACTGCATGCAGCCGTTCGCGACGCGGGCCGGCACGAGCGGCGTCCAGGCGTTCACCATCCGCAACTGCTCCACCGTTTGTTCACCCCCGTCGGCAACCTGCTCCGTATAGCCGCCGTCCTGATGCCAGAGCACCTGCGTGCCTTCCCATTCGGGAAACTTCGGCCGGGCGGTGTAGTTGGGGTAGAGACGGATTTCGCCGCCGAGAAATTCCTCCACCACGTCCAGCACCTTTGGATGAAAGAACACGCCGAACAATCCCGGTCGATGCAACTCTTGTCGAAACGACTTCGGGGCGACATCCAGGCAGTTCTCGTACAGCCGGTACAGGCGCGTTGCGAACGGCTCATCCTTCCACGGATCGCGAATCTTCCCGGCGGCGAGCAGCTTCGCCGCCTGTTCCTCGACCAATCCTTCCATTTCGCGGCGCGCGGCGCGAACGGCGGCGGGTTCGATCACGCCCCGCAGGACGACGTAGCCCCGGCCATTGAATGGGTCCACGTGGGTTTGCATTTCCACCACGTTACCGGAGGCCGGGCGTGTTGTCTTTGCGACGATCCGCGCCGGTTTTACGCGATTCCGCGCGTCACATTTCCGTCTGCGTCCGCCGGTAGGCTGCGGGACTGCGCCCGAGCGTGTTCTTGAATGCCGCGCTGAACGCGTGAATCGTGGCGTACCCGGCCGCGTCGGCGATCTCCTTGATCGGGCGGGCAGGTTCGTTCAGCAACGACGCCGCGGCGGCGCGGATGCGCGTTTCCAACAGATACCGATGTGGCGGCTGCCCGAGCAACTTGCGGAAACACCGGGAAAAATGATCCGCCGATACGTGGCACGCGGACGCCATCCGCGCCACCGACCAGCCCGCGTACGGTTCGCTTTCGATGCGTTCGAGCAACGGCCACAGCGCCTGGCGAAACGCATCGAGCGACGGGTCGGCCGGGCGACGGTCGTGCCCGATCGTCTCCAATACGCACAGCGCCGCCATTGCCGTCGCTCGCGCATTCTCCGTCGGACCTTCCCTGGCCGCGTCGAGCATCTGTCGGAGGTGACGAGGAAAACGGACGCGGCGCCAGCGCATTCCCGCCTTCGGCCAGTACGCCGGCGCAAGCCGGAGCTTGAACGACGCCTGTCGAAAGGCGGTCTCCTGTTCAAACCCATGTCGCACCAACGGCGGGATCAACCAGCCGTCGCCCGGTCTCGCTCGCCACGGGTGTTCGCGTTCGACGCGAACGGTCAGTTGCCCGGCCAACAGCACGTCGAGTTGAAAAAAGTGGTGCAAGTGCATCGGCCAGCTTTGCCGTCCGCGCGGCACGTTCGCGTGTTGAAAGCCAATCAACTCCGTCACCACGAGAGCGGGAGAGGAGATCACCGTTCGAATCTATCACGAGCTGCAAGGCAAAAAACGACTTTGCGGCGTTCCTGGCCTCGCGCGCAATCTCCCCCTCGTCTTGATTCGCTTGCCGTCGTCGGCGAAGCGTGGACGCAAGTCGGCGGCGGTTTCCACGTCGAGCCGGCGCGCACGTAAGAGAGATCCAACGCCAACGCGCGCTCGGCAAGCCGACCCTCCCGAAACTTCATCAGGTGCGTGAAGGCCAGCCGTCCGAGCGCCGCAAAATCAATTTTCAACGTGTCGAACGATCGTTGGTATTCAGGCAGGCGGGTGCGTCCCGCGCACATGACGATCGAGAGGTCGCGGGGGACGCGCAGCCGGCGCCGTTGCACCACGGGCCAGAGCTGCCGAAATAAACTGGCGACGGTCACAATCACTGCCGTCGGCCGGCGATCGGGCTGACAAAACTGTTTCACGATGGCGGGCGGTATCGGGTCGGCCAACGCCAGACGCAGAATCTCGAGGCGCGCGTCGGGGCGGCCGGCATCGGCGAGCGCCATGCGCGCGCCCTGGGCGCGGTCGTTGAAGTAGCGGTTCTGGATGCGCGGCAGCAGCACGGCGATCCGGCGATGGCCGAGTCTCAGGAGACGCCGGGCCGCTTCGTAGCCCACGGCGATGTTGTTGATGTTGATCGAGGCGACGTTGAGTTGCTCGCAATCGTCGAACACCGTCACCACCGGGAGATTGGCGGCGACGATCGGCGCGATCATCGGGCGCAACGGCGCATAGGACAGTAGACGTCGGAAGGCGATCACGCCCGCTGGCGGACGCGCGATGATCTGCGCCGCGATGGCGCGGCGGCGGGCCGCATTGCCCGTGTCCACGTAGAAGCGTACATGGCACGAATGTCGGCTGGCTTCCTGAAATAAGCTGGCGGCGTAGTTCAATTCCTGAAAGCGGTGTGGCATCGGCAATCCCTCCACGCCTTCGACCGGCAGATCGGTCTGTCCGCCGAGGATGACGGCGATTTGGATCGGCCGGCTCGCCGATGCGGAACGCAGTTGGAATTTCTTCACGTCCCAGGTCAACGGCAGCGGCAGCTTGGCGGCCGGCTCGCGGTGCAGCGACAGCAGCGCGAGTTTCTGTGCGCCGGGCTGGACGTAATATCCGCTGCGGTCGCGGGCGGCGAGGAAGCCGTCGCGCACCAGACAGGCGAGGCTGCGCTTGGCGGTGGTCTCGGAGACGTTCCACAGCCGGCAGATTTTGCGGTTGGAAAGAAAACGGCGGCCTTCTGCATAAGCCCCGCTGGCCAGTTCCGCCACCAGCGACTGGGTCAACTGGCCGTGCAAGGTGATCCGTTTGGCGGTTTTCATCGCGACACTTGACGAAAAGCATTCTTCCCGACGCAGCGGAAGGAGTACACAGTTTTCGGAGGCGAAGCCGTTTTTCGCCTTGAGGATGGGCGCGGGGGAAACCATTTTCGCGAGCAGTTGGCATCTCGAAAAAAAGGAGAGACTCATGAAGACATATTTGAAATCCACCGGCCGGGCGCTGACCGCCAGTTGCCTGTTCCTGTTGGGCGGCGCGTTGGCGAACGGACAGACATTGGACGTCACCAACGGTCTGACGCTGTGGCTGAAGGCCGACGCTCTCACCGGCTTGACCAATGGCCAGTCCGTCGCGACTTGGAACGATTCGAGCACGAACGGCAATGACGCCACCCAAGGCTCGGGATCCATGCAGCCAACCTATGTCAGTAACGGTTTGGCGGGGTTGCCCGTTCTGAGTTTTTCCGGCGACAATCTGGTAACGCCTTCGATCGCCGCCTTATCGAGCCTGAGCGTCTTCATGGTGGCGCGCAGCGCCGATCTGGGCGACCGTTATGCGCTCCAGTTCGGGCACGATACGCGCGCCGTGATCGAGGGGTACGGTTCCGGAAACTGGCGTTGGTTCAACACGCCCTCTATTGTCACGCTCCAGCCGATGTCCACGGCGATCTTTCAAACGATCTGGACCACCAACGGCGCGAGCTTCGCCGGCGCATGGCACATCGGCGCCGACGCGGGCGTGACCGCGCCATTTTCCGGAAGCATCGCCGAAGTGATCGTCTACGATCATGCGTTGTCGGCGGCCGAAAGCCAAGAGGTGGCCGGATACCTGAATGCCAAGTGGGCGATCCCGGAGCCGTCGAGCGTGGCGTTGCTGGCGCTGGGCGGACTGCTGGCCTTGCGCGGAATCTCGCGCGGAGCGCGAAACAACGGGTAGCGGTCATGGTGTTCAAACCATTTCTTCCTCCGCGATCCGGACGGCCAGCATGGGCCACGGAATCGAATTCTTATGCGGTCTCCTCCCGAACACCGACTATCGATTTTCCGCTTCCGACGCGACCGTCGCGCCTTCACTTTGATTGAGCGTGTGCCCAGAATAACGCACGCAGAAACTAGGTGGTTGGAACGTACCACCCCTGTCAATGGCTCACATCAGACAGGTAGCCTGACTGCCGAGCAT
>JABWAM010000320.1 GCA_013360985.1 Verrucomicrobiia bacterium
TCCGATATGCTTCAAAGGATTTCAGGCTCATCGCCCAAGCTTCCCAACTGCGCCGCTCCACGGCCACCTCCGGAGGTGGCCGTGGAGCACCTTCATCCCAGCCTGGTTCACGATCTTCAGCTTCCCCAAGGGGGGGTCACGATGGACCTGCCGGTTCCCAACGGGACGAAGATTTCACCTTGGAAGTGGGAAAGATCCAGGCTAGAAAACACGGTTTTCGCATGGCCAGTTCCCACACCCCTCTCAATGTTGGCTTGGTCGGAGTCGGCGGATTCGGCGCGGCGCATCTTCGTTCCATCGAGGCCTTGGAGAACGAAGGGAAAGTGCGCCTCCGGTGCGTGGTTTCCACCTCCCCGGCGAAGCACGCCGAGGTGAAGGCGCGTCTCGATCCGCGCGGCGTGCGTTGGTACGGCAGTCTCGAAGAAATGCTTCAGGGCGAAGCCGATCTCGAATGCGCGGTGATCCCCGCGCCGATCCATCTTCACAATCGCATGACGGTCGCCGCTTTGGCCCGCGGGCGCATGGTTTATCTCGAGAAGCCGCCGGTGCCGCTCATCCAGCAACTCAACGATCTGGTGACCCTCGACGCGCGCCGCAAGGTCGCCGTGGCCTTCCAACAGATTTCCTCGCCGCTGATCCGACAGCTCAAGAAATGGAAGGTGGAGGGCGCGTTGGGGCGGATCCAGGCTTTGCGCGTGCGCGCGTGCTGGCCGCGTCTGACCAAATACTATCGGCGTTCCTCCTGGGCGGCGAAGCTGTTGCTGGGCAAAGAGCCGGTGTTCGACGGGCCTGCCACCAACGCCCTCGCCCATCAGATCCATAATTTGATGTTTCTCGGCGGCGAGGGGATGGACGCATTTGGGACGCCGGTGGAGGTGGAGGCGGAGCTCTACCGCGCCCGCCCCATCGAAAGTTACGACGCAGCGTGTCTCCGGGGGCGTTTTGAATCCGGAGTGGAATTCTCCGCGGCGCTGGCCCACTGTTGCGAAACGTCTCTCGGCGTGCGTCTCGAGATTTTCGGCTCGAAAGGGAACGCCTGGGTCGCCGACGACGGAAAGTCCATCGGCAATTCGCTCGGGCTGCCGCTTCCTTCGCTGCCGCAGGAGGATCCGATCCTCGCCGCGTGGCGCGACTATCTCGAATTCGCCCAAGGCCGTCGCGCGCGTCCGCCGAGTTTTCTCGCCGACACCCGTCCTTACGTCCTGACGACCAACGGCATGCTGATCGCCTCGGAGGGCATTCATGCGATTCCTGAGGCCTACGTGCGCGCATTCGGGGAGGGCGACGACGCGGGATACGAAGCGGCGGGCCTCCACGCTCTCGTCGAGGAGTGCGGCCGCTCGGGGCGCCTCTTCTCCGAACAAGGCGCGCCGTGGGCGCTCAAAGGGCGTTCCGTTTCGCTCGAGAGCCTCGAGACCCTCAATCTCCGCGACTACCGAAGCCGTTAATTATGGGCCCCCACTCCAATCTCTGCCTCCTCACGGGAAATTCCAATCCCGCCCTCGCTCGGAAGATCGCCCGCCATGTCGGCGTGCCGCTCGCCGACGCGACCGTCACGACGTTTCCCGACAGCGAGACGTTCGTGAAGATCAACCAGAACGTGCGCGGCAGCGACGTCTTCATCATCCAATCCACCTGTCCGCCGGCGAATCAGAATCTGATGGAACTGTTGATCATGATCGACGCGGCGCGCCGCGCGAGCGCCGACCGGATCACCGCCGTCATTCCCTTCTACGGCTACGCGCGCCAGGACCGCAAAGACCAGCCGCGGGTGCCGATCACCGCGAAGCTCGTCGCCAACCTCCTCGTCGCCGCGGGCGCGAACCGCATCCTGACGATGGACCTCCACGCGCAGCAGATTCAGGGCTTTTTCGACATCCCAGTGGATCACCTCTACGCCGCGCCGGTGCTCTACCGCTACTTCAAGAGCAAACGGATGAAAAACCTCGTGATCGTCTCTCCCGATGTTGGCGGCATCAAGATGGCCTACGCCTACGCCAACTTGCTTGGCGGCGGCTTGGCGATCGTCGCGAAACGCCGCAAATCGGCGACGGAAGTCGAGTCGCTCAATTTGATCGGCGAGGTGAAAGACGCGCATGTCGTCCTTGTGGACGACCTGACCGAGACGGCGGGAACGCTCTTTTCGGCGGCGAGCTTTCTGAAGAACGCCGGCGCGCGCGATGTTTACGCCGTCGTCTCCCACGCGGTCCTCGGCGAGATCGGAATCCGCCGCCTCCGAGAAGCCCCGATCAAGGAGTTGGTGACCACCGACAGCGTGCCGCATGCCGCCGCGCCGGGACTCAACCTGGTCGAGATGAGCGTCGCGCCGATTCTCGGGGAAGCGATTCGCCGCATTCACAGCAACCGTTCCGTGACCTCGCTCTTCGATACGGACGGCAACGGCGCGAAGAAGGGGTGAGCGGAAGCTTCCGCGCATGCCGATCGAGACGCTCCGCTGGGAGGGAAACGCGCTGGTCATCCTCGACCAGACCGAGCTGCCGATCCGCAAAATCGAGAAACGGCTGACGGACGCCGCCGAGGTTCGCGAGGCGATCGGCGCGCTCCGCGTCCGTGGCGCGCCCGCGATCGGCGTCTCGGCCGCGTACGGCCTCTGCCTCG
>JABWAM010000321.1 GCA_013360985.1 Verrucomicrobiia bacterium
AGGCCGGAACCCAGCCATGCTTGCGGTTCTCGTCGGCTCCCGACCAGATGCCGCCGGTCTGTCGCGACTCGACGATGATCGCGGCGTCCGACAAGCCGTACTGGTAGCGATTCGCGCGCATCGCGTTGGCCACCGTGAAGCGGGTGTCGGGCGTGAACGGAGTCACCAGGGTCGCCCGGCCGGCGGCCAGCGGTTCGCGGTAGCGTTTGCTCACGACTGCCTTTTCCAGGCTGTCGGACAGCACGCAGACGGTGCGCCCGCCCGCCGCCAATGCCGCGGAAATCGCCTCCCGGTCGATCCCGCGCATGTCGCTCGAGATCACGACCAGATCCTCGGAGGCGGCGCGGGCGAGGAAATCGAAGGGATAACCGGTGTGGCCTTCGGCGAGGATCTGTTCGAGTTGATACACGATGCCCGCCTGGATGCGTTGGGCGGAGTCGGAGGGGATGCCGAGGTTGCGCGCGATCTGGTCGGCGGTGCGGAAGCCGATCCCGTGAATGTCGCGCGCGAGCTGGTAGGGGTTGTCCTTGACGACCTTCATCGAGTCGTCGCCGTACATCTTGTAGATCTTCGCGGCCTGCGACGGGGTGACTCCGTAGCTTTGAAGGAAGATCATGATCTCGCGGACGGCCTTTTGCTCGACCCAGGCGAGGCGGATCCGGCCGGCGCGCTCGGCGCCGATGCCGGGGACTTCCTTGAGACGGCCCGAGTACTGGTCAATGACCGTCAGGGTGTCCTTGCCGAAAAAGTCCACGATCCGCTCGGCGAACTTCGGTCCGATTCCGCGGATGAGGCCCGAGCCGAGATATTTTTTGAGGCCGGTGATCGTCGAGGGGAGAATGGATTCGAAGCGGGCGATCTTGAACTGACGTCCGAACTGCGGATGCACGATCCATTCGCCGTGGAGGAGGAGGGTCTCGCCGCATTGGACGGCGGGAAGGTTGCCCACGATGGTGACGCTCTTGCGCGCGTTGTCGGGCTGAAGCTGGGCGACGGTGTAATGATTTTCCTCGTTCGAGTAGACGATCCGTTCGAGGGATCCTTGGAGTTGTTCGAGGCGTTCCGGCGCGCTCACGGGCCGAGGCTAGCCCGAATTTTTCACACTCCAAGGGGAAATCTCCACCCGAAGGAGAGAGGGACTCGGCCTCGCCTTCCGCCTCATCCAAGAGGCGGGAGGACGAGGCGCGGGTTCCCCACGGGGAAGTTGGGAAACCTGCGGGCGCGTCCGTGCGCATCGAGCTTTCGGGAGACGGGATTTGCGAGGCGACGCATCTGCGCGCGTCGAGCCCGGAGTGGGACGGCCCGCGCGCGATCCGCGCCGAACGGATCGGGAAGGAAACGCTTCGTTTTTCCGTGGATCTTTGCGACACTCGGCTTTACGCGATGGTCGCGCCGGACTCCGAAACTTCTCTATCCCGAGACCTCTCATGAACGCACCGACGGAACCGATCGAAATGGGGTATGCGCCGGCTCAAAAAACAGGGCCGGTTTGCGGGCCCGGAGATTTCCCGTTTGCCGCGGCGGCGCTCGATCATGGCCACATCTATGGCCAGTGCGCCGAGTTGATCGCGGCGGGGGGCGAACTGCGCGCGGTCTTCGATCCCGATCCGGAGAAGGTGCGGAAGTTCTGCAAGCGCTTTCCTTCCGCGCGTCCGGTGGACGACCTCGATCGGATCCTGGACGATCCCGAGATTCGCCTCGTCGCCGCCGCCGCCGTGCCTTCCAAGCGCGGGCCGCTGGGGTGCCGCGTCATGCGGGCGGGGAAGGATTACTTCACCGACAAGGCGCCCTTCACCACGCTCGCACAACTCGAGGACGCGCGACGCGTCGCGCGGGAGACCGGACGCAAGTATGCGGTCTATTACGGCGAGAGATTGCATACCGAGAGCGGGACGTTTGCGGGATGGCTGATCCAGCAGGGGATCCTTGGCAAGGTCATCCAGGTGCTCGGCCTCGGGCCGCATCGTCTGGCCGCGCCCACGCG
The DNA here is from genome assembly GCA_013360985.1 of Verrucomicrobiia bacterium. Taxonomy (GTDB): domain Bacteria; phylum Verrucomicrobiota; class Verrucomicrobiia; order JABWAM01; family JABWAM01; genus JABWAM01. The sequence continues at coordinate 1,985 of JABWAM010000321.1, forward strand.
TCCCGCCTGGTTCTTCGAGAAGGCGAAGTATGGAGGCATCCTCTGCGACATCGGGAGCCATCAGGTGGAACAGTTTTTGTATTACACCGGCGCGAAGGACGCCCGGGTGATGCACAGCGCCGTGGCCAACCACGATCATCCGCAGTGGCCGGAGCTCGAGGACTTTGGGGAAGCCTCGCTGCTCGCGGACAACGGCGCCTCGAACTATTTCCGGGTGGACTGGTTCACGCCCGATGGGTTGCGGACCTGGGGGGATGGCCGGCTCGTGATTCTCGGCACGCGCGGTTATCTCGAGACGCGCAAGTACATTGACGTCGCGCGGGACTCGGGCGGGGAACTCCTGTTCCTCGTGACGCAGGAGAAGGAGAGGGCGTTCCATCTGAAGGGAAAGATCGGCTTTCCGTATTTTGGGGAGTTGATCCTCGACTGTCTCCATCGGACCGAAAAGGCGATGACCCAGGAGCACGCCTTCAAGGCCGCCGAGCTTTCCCTGCTGGCGCAGGCGCGCGCCGCGCGGGTGGCGTAACGCTTCCGCGGGAGAGCGGCGCGTCGCACGCGGACCGGCGCTCAGGCGTCGGTCGATCCCGCCAGATACGGGATGGTCAGCGGGCCCTGGGGGAGGACGGC
>JABWAM010000035.1 GCA_013360985.1 Verrucomicrobiia bacterium
GGTCCGCGCGGGCGACGAGGACGACGCGGTCCACCACGGGGCAGCGCTCGAAGGCGCGCAGGGCATGGCGGAGGAGCGGCTCGCCGCGCGCCTCGAGCATGAGCTTGTCCACTCCGCCCATGCGGCGGCCGCTGCCGCCGGCGAGGAGAATCGCCGAGGCGGTCATCGCGGACTCTTTCCGGGGCTTTGGGCGAGTTCGGCGAAGACCATGCGGCCCGCGGAGGTCTGGATGGAGCTCGAGACGACCACTTCTGCCTCGCGTCCGATGAGGTCGCGGGCATGATTGACGACGAGCATCGTGCCGTCGGCGAGGAACCCGACGGCTTGATGAGATTCCTTGCCCTCGCGGGAGAGGCGGAGCATGAGGTGTTCGCCGGTGAGCAGCGGGACGCGGAGGGCGCCGGCGAGATGGTGGATGTTGAGCACGCGCACCTTTTGGATCTCGGCGACGCGGCCGAGGTTGTAGTTCGTGGTGACGAGGCGGGCTTGGTAGAGCGCGGCGAGATGGATGTAGCGCATCTCGTCGGATGTCGAGGAGGGGTCCGACTCGTGGACGCTCACCTCGATGTTGGGCAGGGCGCGGAGTTCGTTGAGCAGGTCGAGGCCGCGGCGGCCCTTCTGGCGGCGCGTCGGATCGGGGCTGTCCCCGAGGTCCTGGAGCTCGCGCAGGACGAAGCGCGGGACGATGAGGGTGCCCTCCACGAAACCGCTCTTGCAGAGGTCGGTGATGCGTCCGTCAATCACGGCGCTGGTGTCGAGGACCCAGGAGAAATCGGCGGGGCGCGTCCGCATGAGGCGGACGTAGGGGATGATGAGGCTGAACTCGTCGCGGTTGCTCCGCAGGGCGAGCATGGTGCCGAGGTAGCCGAAGACGAGGTAGACGACCAAACGGATCGTCCATTGGACGTCGCGATGGGCGTTGTCGAAGAGGCCCGAGGCGAGCGCGAGGGTCGCCAGGGCGCAGCCGAGCAGGAGCCCGAAGGTGGCGCTCGAAAACGCGCGCAGGGAGACGCCCTTCATCACGCGGTCGGCGAGGATGACGCCCAGGCCGATCGCCAGGCCGAGGAACGCGCCCAGCCAGGGTTGATCGCTCCAACTCTCCACGACGCTGGCGATGTACCATCCGGCGACGCCGCAGCCGGTGAGGAACAGGGAGCGGAAAAGAAGCAGGGTCTGTTCCATGGTCAGGGCGCGCGCGCGCCGGGGGCGGGTTTGCGCGGATCCGGATAGCGTTCATCGGCTTTCTCGCGGTAGAGCAATCCGTGAACGCGCCAGTTGTGGATGAGGCGCTTGAGTTCGTCGTGGAGTTCGGGGTCGTTGACCAGTTTGCCGAACGTGCCTTCGCCCTTCTGGACGCGAGCGAGAATGGCGTTGAGGCGATCGGCGCTGCCCTGGAGCTTGCCGCCGAGATCGGAGAAGTTGCGGACGGAGGATTTGAGGTCGCCGAGGGTTTGGGGGTCGAGCATGGCCTCGGAGAACTTGTCCACGGCGGCGTTGAGTTTGCGGATCGCTTCGCCGGCCTGCGCGGCGGCGTCGGTGAAATCGAAAGGGTCGGTCCCGCGCAGGCGTTCGCCTCCCTTGAGGAGCGGCGCCGTCGAGGAAACGGGGAGCACGACAATGTGTTTGTCGCCGAGAAAGCCCGATTGTTTGATGAGAAAGCGCGCGTCGCTGCGGATGCCGTTGTTGTCGAAGAGGTCCACTTCGACGTTCACGCCGTCGCCCTCGTCGCGCAGGGAAATGCCGCCGACCTTCCCGACGGGCACGCCCGCGAAGAGGACTTGGGCGCCGCGGACGAGGCCGCCGGCGTTGGCGAACTCCACGGTGACGGGATAGCCTCCGCGGAAGCGGTCGCCCACCTTGCCGAAGTGCAGGATGAGCGCGCAGGCGACGAGGATGCCGGCAAAGACGAAAACGCCGACCGTTCGTTGGATTCCGCGTTCGTTGTTCATGAAGGGTTCATCTGGCGCTCATCCGCGCTGCGCCGCGCGTTCCTCCGAGATGCCGCGGATGAAGTTTTGTACGATCGGTTGAGGAGACTCTTGTATCTCACGCGGGGTGCCGGAAACAAGGATTTTGCCCTGGTGGAGCATGGCGATGCGTTCGCCGACCATCTGGGCGCTCGTCATATCGTGGGTCACGACGATCGAGGTGACGCGATAGTTTTCGGACAACTTGAGGATGAGGCGGTTGATCGAGTCGGCCATCTGCGGATCGAGGCCCGTGGTGGGTTCGTCGTAGAGCATGATGCGGGGGCGGCTGATGATCGCGCGGGCGAGCCCGATGCGCTTGCGCATCCCTCCGGAGAGTTCCGCGGGTTTTTTGTTTTCCTGTCCGGACATGCCGACGACGGCGAGGACTTCCGCCACGCGCTCGCGGATTTCTTTCGGGGCGGCGGCGCGGTGCTCGATGAGGCTGAAGGCCACGTTGTGGAAGACGTCAAGGGAATCGAAGAGCGCGGCGCCTTGGAACAGGACCCCGACTCCCTGGCGGATCGGGTTGAGGTCGCGCTCGGGAAGCGGAACGATGTCCCGTCCGTCGATGCGAAGGATTCCGGCGTCGGGCTTGAGGAGTCCGGCGATGTGGCGGAGGAGCACGCTTTTGCCGCAGCCGCTTCCGCCGATGATGACGAGGCGTTCGGAATCGGCGACGGCGAGGTCCACGCCCTGAAGAACGGGGATTCCCGCGAACGATTTCTTGAGCCCGACGATTTCGATCATGGAGGGATGATCTTGCTGAGGAGCATCGTGACGAAAAAGTTGGTGATCAGGATCGCGATGGAGGAGTTGACGACCGCCTCGGTCGTGGCGCGTCCGACGCCTTCGGCGCCGCCTTCGCAATGGAGACCCTCCCGACAACTGATGAAGACGACGAGGAACGCGAAGATGAAGACCTTGATCAGCCCCGTATAGATGTCCTTGTCCTCCGTGTAGATGTACATGTTGTGGAGGTAGTAGGCGCCATCGATGTTGAGCACCTCGACGCCGACGAGGTAGCCGCTGAAGATCCCGATCGCGATGGACATCGCGGTGAGGAGCGGCAGCGAGAAGGCGATGGCGATCATTCGCGGGACGACCAGGTATTCCACGGGGAGCACGGCCATCGAGCGGAGGGCGTCGATCTGTTCGGTGACGCGCATCGTGCCGATCTCGGCGGCCATCGCTGCGCCGACGCGCCCCGCGATCATGAGCGAGGTGATGATCGGCGCGAGTTCGCGCGAGAGCGCGATAGAGACGGCGGGGCCCGTGGAGGTGTCCATCCGCACCTTGTGAAACTGGAAGTAGCTCTGCGCGGAGAAGACCATCCCGATGAACGCGCCGGTGAGGAGCACCACCGGAAGCGAGCGCACCCCGATGCTGTAAACCTGCAGCGTCGTTTCGCGCCAACGGGGCCGCATCGTGACGAGAGAGCGGAATGCTTCGCTCGTCAGCGTCGCGACGCTTCCGAGGTAATCCACGAAGCGCAGGGTGCCGGCCCCGAAGCGCTGGAATAATCGTTCCATGAGGCGGCACGATACGGGAGTCGCCGAGGCAGGGCAAGCGCTCCTCCCGAGGGAGAAAAAATGCGCGCAACCGTCGATTCTTGACTTGCATCAAGGAAGATCGCGATTGGGGTGTGCAGAGTCGCGCACGTTCGATTCTCTTCTTTTCCCCAGAACGCCGTGCGTCCCCCGTTGTTTCCGAACGATCGCCCGCTCAAACCAGGATGGGTTTCCTCAGCCTTCCTTCTCCTCGGAGGCGCTTTCTTCGTTTTCTTCTGCGCCGGGCTGATCGCGACGCCCGCGCGCTATATCGCGCCGACGCGCGATGTCGCGATGTCGGCGATTTTGCATGCGGCGATTCTCGGATGGCTGCTCTCGGCGGGGTATGGCGCGGTGTATCTCCTGTTGCCCGCGCTGGGCGCCGCGCGGGGAGGCGACCGTCTCGCGGGAAAGGCGCACTTCGTGCTGCACGCGGTCGCGCTTTGTTGGATGCTTCCGGCGTTCGCGCGCTGGGACCTCGCGGGGGTCGCGCATGCCGGGGCGCTGATGCTGGCGGGATTCGTCATTTGCGCGGCGCTTTGTATGGGCAGTCTGGAGAAAGGGCCGCGTCTGCCGATGGTTCAAATTACGCTCGTGAGCAGCATGGTCTGGCTCCTGCTCACGTTGGTTTTGGGAATTCTCGCCGCAGCCAATTATTACTGGGCCTTCCTCCCGATGAGCACGCTGCGGGCGGTGCACGCGGCGATGCACGCGGGATTTGGCGGTTATGTGGTGCTCCTCCTCATCGGACTCTCCTATCCGCTCTTCCAAGTCGAGACCCAGGGAAGCATGGAGCGGAGGCTCTGGATCTTCCTTCTCTGCAACAGCGGCCTTTATCTGTCCGTTCTGGGCATTGCTTTCGGGCTTCCGCTGCTGACGCCGGCGGTGCTGCTCGTCCTTTCCGGTTTGGTGCTCTACCTGATGGAGGCGATGGCCGGATTGCCGTTGCGCGCCAAGCCCGCCGGCGCCTGGGTCTGGGGTCTTTTCGCGGGTTTCCTCTCGATCTTGTTGCTGATGGGCGTCGGGCTGGCGTTGGGTCTCGCTGCAACGCGCGCCCCCGTGATCACCGGGCGGCTGGAAAATCTCTACGGGTTTTGGTGGATCGCGCTCGCGACGGGTTTGCCGCTCTGGGCGGCGATCGGACGGATGCTGAATCCGGGCGCGGGCATGCGGCGAAAGGTCTGGCGGTTCCTCCTGATTTACCTGGTTGCGGTAGCGGTGGGCGGGTGGGGGATTCTCGCGGGAGACGCGCGCGGCGTGCGCGCCGGCGGACTTCTCCTTCTTTTCGGCGGGGCCGGCTTGCTGCACGCCTTTTTGCCCGGATTGGCGGCCTTCCTTTTCCGCCGCGGATCATCCGACGAGACGCCCGCGCCGAGCGCGGAGGAGGCGCTTCCCGCCACGGGCGGCCTCGCGCGTTCCGCGTTTGTCTGGGCCTTGGCCGCGGCCGTTGTCGCGTGGGTGGCGGCGGGTTTTCTCCCCGACGCGGATGCGCGCCGATTCCGCGCGGAAGTTGCCGATCGGTCGGTCGCCATGAGCGGCGACGGGCCCTCCTGCTGGATTCGTCCGGCACTGGGTTTTAAGGACGATGCTCTGGCGCGCGGCCGCAACCTTTACGGCGAACATTGCGCGGCCTGCCACGGAACGACCGGCGCCGGCGACGGGAGCGCCGCCGTCTATCTCTATCCAAAGCCGCGGAATTTCACCGCCGGTCAGTTCAAGCTGCGTTCGACCGCTTCAGGGATGCCTACCGACGAAGACCTTTACGGAGTGTTGACGACAGGGATGCCGGGGAGCTCGATGCCCGCGTTCTCCCATCTCTCCGAGCAATCCCGACGCGATCTCGTCGGCTACGTCAAGCGTCTCAGCCAAGCCGAGGAAGACGGGCGGATGGTCAACTGGTTCAAGGAGACGCCGCCGGGTTCGTCGCTGCCGACGCCGCAAAAGCCGGAGTTCACTCCCGAGTTGGCGGCCGCGGGGAAGCGCGTCTATCAGGCGCAGGACTGCAAGCGGTGCCATGGGCCGGAGGGTCTGGGAGACGGCCCCGAGGCGGGAACGCTGAAGGATGCCTGGGGAGGAGTTTTGCGTCCGCGCAGTCTGGCGCGCGATCCTTTCCTCGGCGGAGATTCGGCGGAGGCGATCTTTCTCCGGACCGCGACGGGGATCGGCGGCACGCCGATGACCGCGTATCCCGACAGCAAAATTTCTCCCGCGGACCGTTGGGCTCTGGCCGCTTATATCCGTTCCTTGCGCGAGCAGGCGGGGACGCTTGGAGAGAGCGCAGCCTCGGCTTCCGCCGCGCCAGTGGCGCGGCGTATTCAGGGGAGTCTTCCCTCCTCTCCCTCCGATCCGGCGTGGAACGCGATGGCGGGCGCCGTGATCACGATCGGCCCGATCTGGCGGACCAGCGATCCGACGCGGCAGGCGACGCTTCGCGCCGCGCATGACGGACAGGATCTCGCGGTGCTGCTGGAATGGGCGAACCCCGCGCCGGCGGCGGGCGGCGGGCGCGTTCAGGATTTCGTGGATCGCGCGGCGCTGCAGTTCAGCCTGCATGCGAAGCCTGGATTCCTCGGCATGGGCGATCCTTTTCGTCCGGTGAATCTCTGGCAATGGAGCAGCCGTCGCCGCGTGGAGGGAGAGGATCCCAAGGCGTTGATGGCGGCGGTTTATCCCCTGAAAAAAGCAGGGGTCTATCCTGAACACCGCGACCTCGTCTATTCGGCGATGATGGCGGGGAACCTCGTGGCGACCGAAGCGGCGAACGCCGTGGAGGACGCCAATGCCCAAGGCCCGGGGACGCTCGTCCTTCAGCCGAAATCCGATCAAAATGTCTCGGGCGACAGCGCCTGGGCGAACGGCAAGTGGCGCGTCTTCTTCCGTCGGCGCCTTGCGCCGCAAGGGCGCGCGGATGTGGATCTCACGCCGGGCCGACGAGTCCCGATGGCGCTGGCTGTCTGGGATGGACGCAACCGCGACCGCAACGGTCAGAAGAACGTCTCCGGTTGGCTTTCCCTCACCATCGAACCCTGACTTTCATGAGCGAACATCCCCGCCACGGATCGGAGCGTCCCGACGGCGCCTCGGAGCCCTCGACACCGCGCATCAGTCGCCGCGCATTCCTCTATCTCACGGGGATCGTGGGCGCCGGCGCGTTGGCGTCGCAATATCTGCCGACGCGCTTCCTCCGTCCTTCGCGCAACATCGCCAATCCGCTCGCGTATTATCCGGATCGCGGGTGGGAGTCGGTCTATCGGAATCAGTATGCGCACGACGGGACTTTCTCCTGGGTGTGCGCGCCGAACGACACGCACAACTGCCGCGTGCTCGCCCATACGCGCAACGGAGTGATCGTTCGCATGGGAGACCAGTACGACGTCGGGACCTATTCCGATCTCTACGGCAACAAGGCCTCGACGAGCTGGGGGATTCGCCAATGCGCCAAGGGATACACCTTCCATCGGATCGTTTACGGCCCATTTCGCCTCAAGCATCCCATCGTACGCCGCGGCTGGAAGCAGTGGGCGGAGGCGGGATTCCCCGATCTGACGCCCGAGCTGCGCTCCAAGTATCGCTTTGACGACCGCGGCAACGACGAGTTCGAGAAGGTCCCCTGGGAGGAGGTGAACCTCTTGATCGCCAAGGCGCTAAAGTCCATTTCCGCTCGTTACAGCGGCGAGAAAGGGGCGGCGCGCCTCCGCGCCGAAGGATATCCCGAGGAGATGATCGAGGACATGGGCGGCGCCGGCACGCGCACGATCAAGACGCGCGGCGGGATGGGGCTCCTCGGCGTTCTCGGCAAGTACGGGATGTATCGCCTCAACAACTCGCTCGCGCTGCTCGATCAGCATGTGCGCGGCGTGCCCGAAGATCAAGCGCGCGCCGGCCGCATCTGGTCGAACTATACCTGGCACGGCGATCAAGCCCCCGGCCACCCGTGGGTGCATGGCCTCCAGAACAGCGAGTGCGATCTCAACGATCTCCGCTTCTCGAAGCTCATCATCATGAACGGGAAGAACCTCGTCGAAAACAAGATGACCGAGGCTCATTGGTTCATCGAATGCATCGAGCGCGGGGCCAAGGTCGTCGTCATCGCCCCTGAGTATGGGGCGCCTTCCACGAAGGCCGATTACTGGATCCCCGTCCGCCCCTCCACCGACGCGGCGCTCTGGCTTGGGGTGACGCGCCTCATGATGGATCGCAACTGGTACAAGGAAGACTTCGTGAAGCGCTTCACGGATTTTCCTCTGCTGGTGCGCGCCGACAACCTCCGCCGCCTCCGGGCGCACGAGGTTTTCCCCGGCGATCAAGGGCGCCTCGCGAAGGACGGCGCGAGTTTCACGGTGCAGGGGTTGACCGAGGAGCAGTATGCGAAGCTGGGGGATTTTGTCGTCTGGGATCGCGCCAGCAACGGGCCCAAAGCCCTCACGCGCGATCAGGTGGGTTCCAAGATGGCCGGGCTCGATCCCGCGCTCGACGGGCGATGGAAGGTGCGATTGACAGACGGCAAGGAGGTGGAGGTGTTCGCGCTGTGGACGCTCTATCGCGAGCATCTCAAAGACTACGATCTCGACACGGTCTCGGAAGTCACGAAGGCGCCGAAAGAGCTCATCGAAAAACTGGCGCAAGACCTGGCGACGACCGAGCCGGTGTCGATCCATCAGGGAGAGGGGATTAACCATTGGTTCCATGCGACCGAAGCCAACCGGGCGGCCTATCTGCCGCTCATGCTGACCGGCAACATCGGGAAGCCCGGCGCGGGCTGCCACGGCTGGGCGGGGAACTACAAGGCGGCGCTTTTTCAAGGCTCCAAAGAAACCGGTTACGGCTTCAAGGGTTGGGTGGGCGAAGATCCCTTCCATCCGCTGCTCGATCCCAAAGCGCCGGGCAAGGATGTCCATGCGCGCGTCTGCTTCAAGGACGAGGAGCCCGCCTATTGGAACCACGGCGACGTGCCGCTGATCGTGAACACCCCCAAGGAAGGGAGGAAGTGTTTCACCGGTAAATCCCACATGCCGACGCCGACGAAGGCGATCTTCTTCTGCAACGTCAACCTTATCAACAACGCGAAGTGGTGCTACGGGGTGATCAAGAACGTGAACCCCCGCGTGGAGTTGATCGTTTCGATCGACATTCAGATGACCGCTTCGGCGCAGTTCGCCGACATCGCCCTACCCGCCAATTCCTGGGTGGAGTTCCAGGACCTCGAGGTGACCGCAAGCTGCTCCAACCCTTTCCTTCAAATCTGGAAGGGCGGAATCAAGCCCGTCTACGATTCGCGCGACGACTTGACGATCCTGGCCGGCATCGCCAAAGCGCTCGGCGACGTGACCGGCGACCGTCGTTTCCACGATTACTTCCGTTTCGAGCATGAAGGGAAGCGGTCGGTTTATCTCCAGCGGCTCCTCGACACCTCGACGACGACCAAGGGGTACCGGCTCGAGGACATCATGGCCGGAAAGTACGGCCCGCCCGGCGCCGCGCTCATGCTGTTCCGGACCTATCCGCGCATCCCGTTCTACGAGCAGATCCACGACGACCTTCCGTTCCATACGGACACGGGGCGGCTGCACGCCTACAGCGACGATCCCACCGCGATCAGTTGCGGCGAAAACTTCATCGTCCATCGCGAAGGCCCCGAGGCCACGCCCTATCTGCCCAACGTCATCCTCTCGACGAATCCATATGTGCGGCCGAACGACTACGGCATTCGCCCCGACGCGCAAGGGTGGGACGAGCGTACGGTGCGCAACGTCAAGATGGGCTGGAAAGATATCCGCAAGACGAAAAACTTCCTCTGGGAAAAGGGGTACCAGTTCTACTGTCTCACGCCGAAATCGCGCCACCGCGTGCACTCCACGTGGTCGAACGTGGACTGGCACCAAATCTGGGATTCGAACTATGGGGATCCGTACCGCCTCGACCGCCGTTTGGCCGGGGTGGGGGAGCACCAGCTCCATATCAATCCCTCCGCCGCGCAAGACCTTGGAATCAAGGATGGCGATTACGTCTATGTGGACGCGAATCCCGCGGATCGCCCGTATTACGGCGCGACGCCCTCGGATCCGTTCTACAAAATCAGCCGCTGTATGCTGCGCGTGACGTACAACCCCGCGTATCCCTACCACATCGTCATGATGAAGCATGGCACCTACATCGCCACGCCGAAGACCGTCAAGGCCCAGCAGGAGCGCCCCGACGGCATGGCGATGAGCGACGATGGGTACATGGCCAACTTCCGCTTCGGCTCGCAGCAGTCCATCACACGGAACTGGCATATGCCGATGCATCAGACCGATACGCTCTTCCACAAATCGAAGGCCTTCATGAGCTTCCTTTTCGGAGGAGAAGCCGACAATCACGCGATCAATACGGTGCCGAAGGAATGCCTGGTGCGCATCGTCAAAGCGGAGGACGGCGGCCCGGGCGGGCGCGGGGTGTGGAAGCCGGCGACCGAAGGGATGTCGCCCGGCGCCGAGGACGACCGCATGAAACGCTATCTCCAAGGCGAGTACAGCGCCTAAACGCTATGCCCAAGGACGAAATTGACAGCGAGGATCCGTTGGAACTCCACGGCGCGGTAGTTCCGTGCGCCGAGGACAACGACGAGGAGATGGCCGCAGCCTTCATCGAGGAGTTTTTTCTCCTCGATTTTGGACCGGCGGAGATCCTCAAGCTTTTTCAAGATCCGAACTACGTGGGGCCTCATCGGGTCTTTTTGAACAAGGGCGAGGCCTACGTCTCCGGACTGATTGCCAAGACCCTCGAACCCTGGATCCAACCCTCATGAGCCAAGTTTACAACTGGCACCTCGGGCGTGAGATGGCCTACCCTTACGAGGCCAGCTATCCCGATCGCCAATTCGCCTTCGTCTTCAACATCAACCGATGCATCGGTTGCCAGTCCTGCACGATGGCATGCAAATCCACCTGGACCTTTTCGGCCGGCCAGGAATACATGTGGTGGAACAACGTCGAGACCAAGCCGTACGGCGGCTATCCTCGCCACTGGGACGTCAAGATTCTCGACATGCTCAGCCAGGCCAACGGCGGGCCGGGGCAATGGTCGCGCGCCACGGATTCGCGTCGCGCGCCGTGGGGCGAGTATCACGGGAAAACGATCTTTGAGGCCTCGCCGAACGCCTCGACCGAAAACGGCTCGCAAACGGCGCTGGGGTATCTTCCCGCCGACGAGGAGTGGAGCGCCCCCAACATCTTCGAAGACAATCCTCTCAACCGGCGCGTCACGAAGAAGGGCGAGTATTTCAAGAGCGGCACGGACCTCCCCACGCACGACGCCTGGTTTTTTTATCTCGCCCGAATTTGCAACCATTGCACCTATCCCGCCTGTCTCGCGGCCTGTCCGCGGAAGGCGATCTACAAGCGTCCGGAGGACGGGATCGTCCTCATCGATCAAAAGGAGTGCCGCGGTTATCGCAAGTGCATGGAGGCGTGCCCTTACAAGAAGACGCATTATCGCGCGACGACGCGGACCACGGAAAAGTGCATCGGCTGCTATCCGCGCATCGAGGGGAAGGACGCCGACGCGAACGGCCGCCCGTTCACCACGCGCTGCATGAGCGCCTGCATCGGGCAGATCCGTCTGCAAAGTTTCGTAAAGCTGAAGCCGGATGGCACGTGGGCGGAAGATCGCTACAATCCGATCTATTACCTCGTGCATGTCGCGAAGATCGCGTTGCCGCTCTATCCTCAGTTCGGGACCGAACCGAACGGGTTTTACATCCCGCCGCGCTGGGCGCCGCGCCCCTATCTCCGCCAGATGTTCGGCCCTGGCGTGGATTCCGCCATCGAGAAATACGCCGCGCTCGACCGCGAGACCCTGGCCGTCCTCCAGCTCTTTGGAAAGGACAAGCACATCTGCCACCGATACGAAATCCGCGAGGGGCCCAAGGTGTTCGAGAAAGAGATCCGGGGGCGCAAAGTGGAGATCTTCAACGACACGATCCTCGGCTACGACGCCGAAGGCAGGGAAATCATTCGCACCACCGTGGAAGAACCGCTCTATATCCGGAGCGCAAAACATGCCAACTCGATCTGAATCCGTCTCGGCGGCCGCGGGCGTCGCCGCCGCCGCGGGGCGCGCGTTTCTCTACCGCTTCCTCGCCGAGGCCTTCGCGCATCCCGAGCCCGAAGGATGGGCCTGGGTGCGTTCGCGCGAGACGGCAGACGCGTTGCGGCGCGCGGCGGGGGAAGCGTGGCCGGGGCGCGAGGAGATCCGAAGCTGCGCAGAGAACGCGGTGCGCGAGGTGAAGGGAGTGTCCTCCGACGCGGCGCGCGCGGATCATCTGCGCGCCTTTGGCTACACGATCCGCGGCGCGTGTCCTCCGCACGAGATCGAATACGGCGACACGAAGGCCGACGCCCTGTTCCGTCCGCATCGCCTCGCCGACCTCGCCTCGCTCTATCGCGTGTTCGGAATCGAAATAGGCGAGGAGACGCACGAGCGTCAGGATCACCTCGCCATCGAATGCGAGTTCGCCTCGATCCTCGCCGCGCGCCTGGCGCATGCGTTGCAAGAAAATCATGCCGACGGCCGCGACGCCTGCGAAAGCGCCTGGAGGCTTTTTCTCCGGGATCATCTGGGGCGTTGGACGCCGGCGTTCGTTGCCCGGCTCAGCCGTTCCGGCGCCGCGCCCTGGCTTCGGAGCGCGGCGGGGCTTTTGCTGGCCGTCGTTCGCGCCGATGGCGAGGCCTGCGGCATTCGGCTCGGTTCCTCGGAGATCGAACTGGTTTCCTACGACGAGGAGGACGACGCCTTTTGCACCGAGCAATGCGGAGTCGCCGGGAGTCGGGCGGCCCCCACGCCGTGAAGGTTCGATTCGACCGCGAGCTTCTCGAAGCGGCGTATCTCGCCGCCGGTCCGTCGGACGATCCGGACCGCGACGACCTTTACGAGATCCGAAACGACCGCGAACGCGACGAGGCCTTCGGCGCGCATCATGCGCGCTGGTTTCGAAAGGCCGGTTTCGAAGCGGCGTTGCTCGGGGCGTTCGCCGAGTGGCCGAGGATTGGGGCGTCGTGCGAAGAGGCGGTCCTCCGTCGCGTGCGAAATCCCGCGGACGAATTCGCGGAGCTGTTTCGCGATCCGGAAGGGCTTGCGCGCGTGGGCGTCGGCCTCCGGGCGAGCCGTCTGACGGACGGCTCTTTCCTCCCATTTCTGCGCCACGAATTCTGCCACCTCGACGACATGTTCGATCCCGCGTTCGGATATCCCTCGGAGATCCCGCGCGACGCGTCGCCGTCCGGCCAGATCCGTCGCGAGCGTTATCGCCTCCTCTGGGACCTTCGTGTGGACGCGCGCCTTTCCCGACGCTTTCCCGAATGCCCCAATTTTGCGCGCGCCCTGGAACAGCATCGGCGAGATTTTGATCGGGCGTTTTCCTTTATGGAAGCCTCCGAACGCGAGGCCCTCTACCTCCAAGCGTCCGGCGACCCGCCGCCGACGCATGCGCGGCTGTGGGAAGTCGCCGGCGATCCGCGGCATCTCCGCGAACGCGCCTTCGGCGAGGCGCCGGGCGCCGCATGCCCCTTGTGCGGCTTCAGCACCTTTCACTGGGCCGCGCTCGACCTGCGAGAGGCCGTCGCTCCTGCTGTCCAGTCCGAGTTTCCCAACTGGCGCCCGGAACACGGGTGCTGCGCGCGGTGCGCCGAGGTGTACGAGGCGATGCGCACCGCGGCGATTCCCGCGACGGTCCTGCTTCCCGCGCGCGGTTGAGCGCCCGACCGCTCAATAGATGTACGGTTCGGCCAGCGGGAAGGCGTCGCGCAGATGGCGGCAGGAGGGCTTCGGAAGGGCGTCGTTCACTTCGAGGATGTCGAAGCGCACCGGGACGCGGGGATGCCCGATCTCGCGGAGGTAATGAAGGGCGACGCGGCTGAGGTGAAGCTGTTTCTCGGGCGTGACGGCTTCCGCGGGGCTGCCGAAATCGGCGGAGCGGCGGGTCTTGACCTCGACGAAGACGAGCGTATCCGCGTCGCGCGCCACAAGGTCCGCTTCCCCATAACGACAGGTGTAGCGCCGAACGAGAATTTTGAAGCCTGCCCGACGGAGGAATCGTTCGGCAACCGCCTCGCCGGCGGCGCCGCGCTGTTGGCGTTCCGTCGCCTTCGGCGAGAGCCAGCGTTCTCGCGCTTCACGCAGACGAGCGAGCAACCTCATGGTCGTGAGGGAAGGAGGTGGTGCCCGGGACAGGACTTGAACCTGCACGGCCTTGCGGCCACTAGACCCTGAATCTAGCGCGTCTGCCAGTTCCGCCACCCGGGCTCGCGGAAATGATGAACCTGCGACGTTCGCGCTTCAAGGGGAAATGCCTCCCCCCAAATCCCCGCGTCAGGCGTGGAGGAGTCCATCCTCGGTCGAGGAACCTGCGAGGCCCTCGCCACATTTTGGGCTCACGCCGCGGCCGCGGCGCCGCCGGCGGCGGCGCCCTCCCTCGCTTCGCGACCGAGCGGATTTTCCTCAAGTATGGACGATGGAAAGGGAGGGCGAGGCCGCCGGCCGAGC
>JABWAM010000322.1 GCA_013360985.1 Verrucomicrobiia bacterium
TGGGGAGTCTGGAATCTCGACACGCTCCACCCCTCCGATCCTCGATGGATGATGATGAAAGGATCTCTCTGAAAATGGAGCTGATCCGTGGATTTGGGTAAGTTTCCGGGCACACTCTCCGTCGGAACGATTCCGTTGGCGTCATGCTTCTCTAAATTGGAGGGCGCCCTTCTCCCGGCGACTCGGATCTTTTCGGAGCAGGGCGCCGTCTGCTCGGAAACGGCGGCGAAGATCGTCGCCCGACAGGATTCAAATCCGCACTCCCCCTTCAGTGAAAAGATCGCCAAGGCGAGTTTTTCCTCGCCCCGTAGGACAGGGTGAGGAGTTAGGTGGGACGCAACGACATGGTTCCGGCTAAGGCGGGTATCGCGTATCCGCCGCGGGGAGGCGTGCGGCGCTCCGAATCCAGGGGTTGAATTCGCGGCGCGCGCATTGCGCGGACGGATGGGAATCGGCGCCTAAAAAATCGTCTACCCACGCGATCCGTCTTCTCGAATTGATGCGGAGGCCGAACTCGGAGAAGATCCCGCCGATGCGGATCGCCTTTTTCCATAACGGCGGGGACCTCTACGGCGCGAGCCGGTCGTTGCTTCGCCTCGCGTCGGCGTTGCGCTGCGATGGACACGCCGCGCTTGCGTTTCTCCCGAAGCCCGGCCCGCTCTCTTCAGCGCTCCGAAAGGCGGGAGTCGAAGTCGAAGATTCCCTCGGCTTGCGCGTTCTGCATCGCGCCGATTTTCGCTTCGCGCGAATGCTCCCCTTCTCTTGCGGCATCCCCTCCTCGGTCCGGCGATGCCATGCGGTCCTGCGCCGTTTTCGCCCCGATCTCGTCCATTCGAACACCGGCACGGTGCTCACCGGCGCCCTTTCCGCAAAAATTTTGAGAACGCCTCATCTCTGGCATGTCCGCGATATGTTCGACGAGTTCGGCGTTCTCTGGAAGGTTTGGGGACGCTGGATTTTGGCGAGTTCCGCGCGCGTCCTCTGCGTCTCGCGCGCCGTCGCTGCGCAGTTCGACGCGTTTCCGGGCGCCGAGGCGAAGATTCGCATCCTGAACAACGGATTTCCTCCGGAAGAGTTCGCTGTCCCTCCGGAGGGTTGGACTCCCTCCGCGAGCGCCCTCCGCCGCCGCTGGGGAACGCGCGAGGAGGAGTGCGCCATCGGCATTCTCGGGCGCATCAAACTGGGGCGTAAAGGGCACGAGACGCTTGTTCGCGCGGCGAAGGCGCTTCTCGACCGCGGCGCGAGCAACTTTCGCGTAATCGTCCTGGGTGCGACCTTTCCCGGCAACGAGGAACACGAGACGCGCCTGCGGCGTCTCACGGGAGATCTCGCGCTCGGCGACCGGATCGTCTTCGCCGGAGAGATGGACGATCCGCGCCCCGCCTACGCCGCGCTCGATATCGTCGTCCTGGCTTCCGCGCGCCCGGAACCGTTCGGCGGCGTCGTGATCGAGGCGATGGCGATGGGAAAGCCGGTCGTCGGCACGGCCTTCGGCGGCACCGTCGAACAGATCGCCGACGGTGTCAGCGGATTTCTCGTTCCACCGAGCGATCCCGACGCGATGGCGGACGCCTTGGCGCGTCTCCTCGCAGATCCGCCGCTCCGCGCGCGGATGGGCGCCGCGGGAAAGAAACGCTTCGAGGAACGATTCGCGTTCGCGGGCATGTACCGTCGCCTCCTTGAGTTCTATGCCGAGGCGCTGGGGCGCGCCCCCGGCGCGCTCCCCGATTCTGAATGCCGATCGGCCTCAACCCTTTCCTCAAGCTGAAAGTCTGCCACGTCATCACTCGGATGATTCTCGGGGGCGCGCAGGAGAACACGCTCCTCACCCTCGAGGGATTGCGGCGCGAGACGCCGTGGGAAATCCATCTCGCCTACGGCCCGGAAATCGGCGGCGAAGGCAGCTTGATCGAGACGGCGCGCGCGCTCGGCGCGATCCTTCGCCCCCTGCGCTTCATGCGCCGCGACCTCCATCCCCTCGACGATTCGCGCGCGTACCTCGAGTTGAAGGCGCTCTTTCGACGGGAGCGCTACGACCTCGTCCACACCCACAGCTCCAAGGCGGGCGTGCTCGGCCGCGTCGCGGCGCGGCGCGCCGGCGTGCCCCGCGTCGTCCATACCATCCACGGCCTCGCCTTCGACGAATGGCGTCCGGCATGGCGGAACGCGATCTATCGGCGCGCGGAACGCTGGGCGGCCCGCCATTGCGACGCGATCATTTCCGTATGCGAAACCATGGGCCGCCTCGCGCGCGAAGCGGGCGCCGGCGCGCCGATCCTGCGCGCGATCCCCAGCGGGTTCGCCCTCGAGGATTTTCTGCGCGTGCCTCCGCGTCCGCCGGACGGCCGCTTTGTCGTCGGCATCATCGCGCGGATGTTCCCCTTCAAGGGACACGAGGAGGCGATGCGGGTCGCCGAACACGCGCTCCCTCTCCTGCCCGAGATGGATTTTCTGATCGTCGGCGACGGCCCGCTCCGCGCGCTCTGGGAGGATTGGCTGGCGCGGCGGCCCGAATGGCGCGCGCGCGTCACGCTTGCGGGGCGCGTCGCCCCCGACGCGGTTCCTTCGTGGCTGGCGAAAATGGACCTCGTCCTTC
>JABWAM010000323.1 GCA_013360985.1 Verrucomicrobiia bacterium
AGGGAGGGGTTCTCCTTTCAACAACGGATTCGCGGAAAGGTTTCGCGGATACCTACCGTTTGGTATACAGGATTTCTCGCGGGCGTCAAGCGAAAGATGACCTCCGCCTCCGTCTCCCCTCCGGGCCGCCGCGCGCGTCGCGGGGATCGTCCGTGAGCGGAATTACGAACTCGTCGGACGGTCGCCGAGGCGGACGAGCGCGTACACGCCCGCGCCGAACAATCCGGTGATCAGCACGATCACGGTCCACACCCGCGACCCCGTCTTGCGCCGACGGATGTCGTCGCTCACCCACCAGGCGAGCAGGAGATGCACGAGGGCGATGACCGCGAGAATTCCCAAGGGACAAAAGGCCGGACAACGCGCCGCGTCCGGGCCGCCCCGCATCGGCGGACAGACGAAGGGGGGACGCCCCGGGGGAATTGGGCGCATTGGCCCGGCGGCCAACGGCCTTTCGTCGAACTCAAGCGTTCGCTTTTCCGCGCGGAAGGCGGGGTGCGCCTTCGGATCGTTCGGCTCGAATGCCTTTGCGTTGGGTTCGAGCGCGCGCGGCGCGCCGTCGGCGGGCGACGGCGGCGGTTTGGCTTGCGCGAACGCGGAGAGCGGGAGGAGCAGGGTGAAGGCGAGCGGGACGAACCATGCGTTGCGTTTCATCGGGAGGGGATTCGTGGGAATCGAAAAGGTTGACTGAAGACGTTCCGCGCGAGGCGGCATTTTTCAAAAATTGTCGCACGGGTTTGGGGCTTCGTCAAACGCCGTCGTGCGCCGGCGCGGGCGATCCTCCGTCTTCCCCTGGCGCGCCGAGGAGGCTGAAGCCGAGGCGGCGTTCGATGCGCATGCGGCGGAGGTCGCCCGGCTTCGCGCCGTCGTCGGGCCAAACGACGATGCGGTTGTGGCGGGTGCGCCCGGTGAGGCGCGCGGGATTTTTCGCGCTCGTTCCTTCGACGAGGACTTCGCGCTCCCGGCCGGTTTCGGCGTCCAGCTTGCGGAGCATCCCGTCGTTGACGACCGCGAGGAGCTCCTGGTTGCGGCGACGTTTTTCCTCGTCGGAGTGTTGGCCCGGCATCCCGGCGGCCGGAGTGCCCTTGCGCGGAGAGAATCGGAAGATAAAGGCCTGATCGAAGGCCATCTCGCGGGCGAAGCGCACGGTCTGCTGAAACTCCTCCTCGGTTTCGCCCGGGAAACCCACGATGAGATCGGTGCTGATCGCGAGACCGGGAACGCGCGCGCGGAGTTTCTCCACGAGGCGCCGATAATGATCGGAGGTGTAGCTGCGTTTCATCGCGCGGAGCACGCGGTCGCTGCCCGATTGCGCGGGGAGATGCACGTGTTCGCAGAGCTTCGGCAGCCGTCCGAACGCTCCGATGAGATCGTCGCGAAACCCCGTGGGATGCGGCGCGGTGAAGCGGATCCGCCGGAGGCCTTCGACGGCCTCGAGCGCCTCGAGGAGTTGGACAAAGGGGCTGCGGTTTCGCTCGCGCGGAAATTCGCGGCGGCCGTAGGCGTTGACGATCTGGCCGAGGAGCACCACCTCGCGCACGCCCGAAGCGGCGAGCGCGCGCGCTTCGGCGACGACTTCCGCAATGGGGCGGCTTCGTTCGGGGCCGCGCACCGAGGGAACGATGCAAAAGGCGCAGCGCATGTTGCAGCCCTGCATCACGGAGACGAACGCGCTCGCGCGCGGCGCGCCGGCGACGTGATCGCGGATCGCGCGCTCGCTTCCCGCCTCCTCGATCACATCGGCCACGCGCGGACGCCGTCCGTCGGCGGCGAGGAGGTCCTCCACATGGGAGGCGACGTGATGAAAGCGCCAGGCGCCGACGACAAGGTCCACGTCGGGAAGTTTCCGGAGGAGTTCCTCGCCGCGGCTCTGGGCCATGCAGCCCATGAAGCCGAGGACGACGTCCGGCCGGGCCCGTTTGAGGGCGGCGAGGCGCCCCATGTTGCTGATCGCCTTCATCTCGGCCTGGTCGCGCACGCTGCAGGTGTTGAGGAGGATCACATCGGCGTCCTCCTCGCGATCGGTGAGTTCATAGCCGCGGTCCTGAAACTGGCGCGCGACCTGTTCGGAGTCGCGTTCGTTCATTTGGCAACCGTAAGTCTTGATGAAGACGCGGGGCATGAAGGGCATCCTACCCCGAAAAAATCGCGCGGCAAAGCGAAGGCCGGGTCTCCGGCCTCTCGATCGGAGATTTCCCCTTGGAGTGCCAAAGATTCAAGATAGCATCGCCGGCGCGCATGAAATCGTTCTTCACACGCGGAAGGAAATGGACGCCATGGGCGATCGCGGCGGCTTCGGGCGGCCTGATGACCGCGCCCTACCTGCGCGACGACGCGGGTTGGCTAGGCTGGGTCGCCCTGGGTCCGCTCATCGCCCTGATCGTGCCCGCCGCGGCGCCGGCGGAGGCGCGTCCCGCCCCGTTTCAACTCGGGTTTGTTTGGGGGCTGGTTTTTTGGGGAGGCACGCTCTTCTGGGTGGGCCACGTGAGCGCGCTCGGCATGGGGGCGCTCGTCGTCTGGCTCGCGCTCTTTCCCGCGGCGTGGAGCTGGGCGCTGGGGCGCTTTGCGGCGCGCTGGCCGCAGCCGACGGGCGCC
>JABWAM010000324.1 GCA_013360985.1 Verrucomicrobiia bacterium
CACCAGCCGCGCACGCGCCAGCGTCGCCTCGATCGCGTCGACCGGTGACAGCCGCCTGGTCCGGTAGGCCTCGGCCAGCTCCGCTGCCGTCATCCGGTGGATTTCCGTCACCCTGCCTCTCCCCTTTTGCGTCGATCGCCCGCACTCTGGCCCGCTCGACGACGGAGGAGCTTTGGCTGGCGCGCCGTCTCGCCCGCGCGCTCGATTGCGATCTCTTCGACGTGGTCCCTCGCCGGGGCGAAGACGACGGGATCCTCGTCATGGCGGACCGCAATCCCAATACGGCGGGAGCGCTCCTGACGGGCGTGGCCGCGAACCCGCCCGGCGCCCGGCTCGAAGCGATGCGCGCCGCCGTGAGGGAGGGGAAGGTGGAGGCGTTGCTCGCCGTGGGCGAATGCGCGGTCAAGGCGGGGATCCCCGAAGGCGATCTCGCCAAGCTCAAGCTGCTCGTCGCGACGGATCTTCTCGCGAGCCGCACGACGGAGCTGGCGCATTGGGCTCTGCCCGGCGCCGCGCACCTCGAGAAATGGGGCACGTTCGTCAACGCCCTGGGGCGGATGCAGCGTTTCTTTCCCGCCTTTCCGCCGCCCGGCGCGGCGCGCGCGGATTGGGAGATTCTCGCGGCGCTTCTGCCCGAGCCGGAACGCTCGGGGCTTGCCTCCTTCGAGGAAGTCTTCCGCCGCATGTGCGCCGAAGTCCCCGCGTTCGACGGCGTGAGTTGGGAAGGGTTGGGAAGCGGCGGACGGAGGATCGAATTGCCGAAGGAGGCGGCAGCCTCATGAGCGCGGGTTGCCTGGCGACGCGTCCCGAGGTCCTCCTCGCGATTGAAGCCGCGGTGAAGATCGCGGTGGTGGTGGGAGTCCTCATGGGAATGGTTGCGTACACGGTGCTCGCCGAGCGCCGCATGTGCGCGCTGATCCAAGATCGCCTCGGCCCCAACCGCGTCGGGCCCTTCGGACTTTTCCAGCCGCTCGCCGACAGCTTCAAGCTTGTGATCGCTGATCTCGATGTCGGGATGCTTTGGATTTTTTCGGTCGCCACGCTCGGCGTCTACGGGATCGTGCTGGCGGGTTGGGCGTCGAATTCGAAATATCCGTTCCTCGGCGGGATCCGTTCCGCGGCGCAGCTCATCTCTTACGAAGTCCCGATGGGGCTCAGCGTCGTCAGCGTTTTTCTCTGGGTCGGCTCCTTGAGGCTCACCCAGATCGTCGAATATCAGGCCGACCGCTGGCTTGTTTTCGAGCAGCCGCTCGCCTTCCTAATCTTCCTCGTCTCGGCGTTCGCCGAGACGAACCGTCTCCCGTTCGACATGCCGGAGTGCGAGCAGGAGCTCGTCGGCGGATACAACACCGAATACGGGCAGATGAAGTTCGCGCTCTTCTTTCTCGCCGAGTACGCGAACATGATCGTGGCGTCGGCCCTGGTCGTGACCCTCTTTTTCGGCGGCTGGCAGGCGCCGTTCCTTCGCGTCGAGGGCCTCGCTCCGCTCGTGGCGGGATGGATCGGCGTCGCCGCGTTCTTCATCAAGCTGGCGGCCTTCCTCGCCTTTTTTATCTGGGTGCGCTGGTTCCTTCCGCGATTTCGTTACGATCAAGTGATGCGCCTCGGGTGGCGCGTCTTGCTTCCGCTGGCGCTCCTGAACATCGTGGTGTACGCCTTGATCTTGGCGCTGAAAGTCCGCTCCTGATCCCATGCCCGTCGTCGTTCCACGTCCGAACTTGACCTGGTGGGAGAAACTCTATCTCCCCGCCTTTTGGGGAGGCTTTCTCGTCACCCTCCGCCATTTCCTGAAGATGCTGTTCGGCCGGCGGGATCGGCGGGTGGTGATGGAGTATCCCGAGCAGAAGTGGACGCTCCCGAGCAATTACCGCGGCGCGCCGACGCTTGTGCGCGACCAGGATGGCCGGGAGAAATGCGTGAGCTGCCAGCTCTGCGAGTTCGTCTGTCCGCCGCGCGCGATCACGATCTGGCCCGGAGAAATCCCTGAAGGCGATCCGAATGCGAAGGTGGAGAAACGCCCGCGCCGCTTCGAGATCGACATGCTCCGCTGCATCTACTGTCAGCTTTGCGAGGAGGTCTGTCCGGAGATGGCGATTTTCCTGCTCAAAGAGTATTCGCTCACCGGCGATACCCGCGCCGAACTCGTGCACGACAAGGAGAAGCTCCTCGAAATGGGCGGGGTGATGCAGGACGACCTCCTCAAATGGCGGAAGAAGTGACGGAAGGCACGACGAGGCGCCCCCAAGAGACCGGATGAAAACAGAAAACCGATAAATGATCCTCTTCTCTCTCTTCAGCGTTCTGATGCTCGTCTGCGCGGCGCTGGCGGTCACCCGCCGAAACCCGGTGAACGCGGCGATGCTCCTCGTGCTGTCGCTGTTTTGCATGGCGGGACTGTTCGTCCTCGCGCGCGCCTGGTTCCTCGCCGCGGCGCAAGTCCTCGTCTACGCGGGAGCGATCATGGTGCTCTTCCTGTTCGTGATCATGCTCCTCGACGTGAAAGAGGAGGCGCGCCGCCGCTTCTCCTGGGTTGCCGCCGGCGGGGCGCTCCTCGCCGGCAGCCTGCTTCTCGCCGCCCTGGCCGTCGTGAT
>JABWAM010000325.1 GCA_013360985.1 Verrucomicrobiia bacterium
GAGGAACCTGCGACGCCCTCGCCACATTTTGGGCTCAAGCCGCGGCCGCGGCGCCGCCGGCGGCGGCGCCCTCCCTCGCTTCGCGACCGAGCGGATTTTCCCAAGCACGGACGGTGGAAAGGGAGGGCGAGGCCGCCGGCCGAGCCGTCACACCCTTCGTGTGAGGAGTCTGGAATCTCGACACGACCCACCTCTCCGATCCGCCATGGATGATGAGGAGAGTTGCTCTCTGAAAATCGAGCTGATCCGTGGATTTGGGAGGCGAGGGGAGGGACGTTCACGGAGATCGAGAACTTTGACGGCCGCGCGGAAGGCGCGCGCGCCTTCGCGCCGCATCACGGCGGGCGACCAGCCGTACCACGGAAACTCGACGATAAGGTTCAGCGCGCCGTAGCGGTCGCGCGCGAGGCGGTCCAAGATTTGCCGCGGCGGATCGCCTGGCTTGAAATCGCCTCCCATCACGAGCGCGAGCCATTTCCGCCGGCCTGGGAGTTTCCGCCCAAACGCGCGCAGAAAGGCCCGACGGTCGCGCTCCTCGCGGTAGTAGAGCCCATTGAGGTCTTTCGCCATCCAGTTGTGGAGGTTGAGCAGCAGGCGCGGACGCGCCTCGTGAATCCAACGTTCGATGGCGCGCGCCGTCGGATCGGAAGGCTGAAAAAACTCGATGTTGAGATCCACTCCTCCGGGGCGTGTGAGACGCGCGCAGCCGAGCGCGACGCCGTCGGGGTTCGCCATCGGGATGATGCGCACGCGCCATCGGCGGAGGATGCGCCGCGCGGCGGAGGATCCTCCGAGGAGCCATTCGACAATGCCGACGGCCTTCACCGAGCTTGCCGACTCGTAGGGATGACAGCGCGCGATCACCCCGAGCGTTGGCCGCCGCGGATGCCCCAAGACGATCTCCTGCATCGGTCGCCCGCCCTTCGTGACGCCGAACGTCCGCACGCGGGCGCGACGGGGAAGCGATTCAAGCCAGCGCGTATGATGGCTTACGTGCCAGGCGGGATTGACGCTCAGCCAGTGGTCGCCCGGCGGGACGCGCAACGCGAAGCGGACGGTCGCGCCGAGGATTTTTCCCTGAACCAGATGCCAGCGGTCGGGAGCGATCTCGATGTGGAGGAAATCGAGGTATTTGCGGACTTTTCTCGGGTCGTGATGCCAGGAGACCTCGAGTTCGAGGTTCTGCGTCCGCGCGGCGCGATTGCGGACCAGGAGGTCGCAGCGAAAACCGTAGATCCCAACCCGCGTTCCTTCGGGCTCCTCGATCCATGGGCGCACCCGCCACCGGTTCGGGGCCAGGATCTCGAGGCGTTTCGCGGACGGAGGATTCGAGCCTTCGACGAACAAAGGCTTCAGCGGAGGGGGATCGCGCATCCGCTCAATTCAAAACGTTTTTTACGCCTCCCTCCAATCCTTTTCCTATTTGGCGCGCGAACTCCCCGGAGATCCCTCCTTAGTCCACTCGTCAATTTGAGTGTAGAGATGGGTCAGGTTTTTTCGCCCTTCGATCCAGTGATGTTCCCCCGCGTAACGCACCAGGCGCGCGCGTTTGCCCTGTCGGTAGAGCGCGGCGAAATACTGTTCGGTTTCAGTCATGTCAATGCGGGCGTCGGCGTCGCCCTGAATCAACAGAACCGGCGTCTCGACCCGGTCCACATAGGTCAAGGGGCTGAAGCGCGCGAATTCCTTGGGATGACGCCAAGGGGGCGGCTTGAGAAAACGAAATGAGCCGCCGTCCGTCTCAAACATGGCAAAGCCCGCCTTTAAAAACAGGAGAGGATGCAAATAGCCATTTCCACGGGTGACGTCCGTGAGGTGGCCGTAGGCGCTGGCGAGGTTAGCCTCGGCCGGGGCGATCAAGATGGCCGCGGAAAAACGGTGGGTGATGGAGATGAGGTGGGCAAACAGGAATCCGCCAAAGCTGTGGCCGAGCGCGACGATCCGTTCAGGATCGACGACCCCTTGACTGACGAGGGCGTCAATCGCGGGTTTCAGATTGTGCCACAGAGGTTGAAACGGGTTTTCGTTGTCGGCGGCATAATGGCCGCCCTGGGCCTGGGGGTCCAGCACCACAAAACCGCGAGCGGCCAGCAGATGGGGGTGGAGGAAGGAGGGAACACCCAAGCTGCCAGGAAAGCCGACGCCGTGAATCACGAGGGCCGGCCAGCGTTTGCCCGGCGCGTGGTTTGGCGGCAAGAGAACGCGGGCCGTCAGCTTTTTTCCCGCCGCGTTTTGATACGCCAGAGACTGCAGTTGGCCGGGCTGGATGTTCCGCAGCCAAGGGTTCAGCCGCACGAGTTCCACCGGTCGGCCGCCGGGTTCGAGGAGCGCGAGCCAACTGCCCTGATCGGTGTCTGCCCGCAGCAGGAGTCGTTTTCCTGAAGGCGAAAGAGCCACGGGACGCAGAGGGGCGAGCGGTTTGGAAAAATGAACGAACACGGAGGACTGGTTCGCCGCGGGAGGGAGAGTCAGGACGAAGTTCGCTTCGGACTGAAGGAGAAGAGCGTCCGGTTGGGAAAGCGGATGGATCCTTTGGATCACCACGGAAGACGCATCCGTCGCCGCAGGGGGAGTGACGGAAAAATCCAG
>JABWAM010000326.1 GCA_013360985.1 Verrucomicrobiia bacterium
CAGCGCCAGCGCAATCGCGCCTCCGCCGGTCCCGAGGTCGAGCGCCACCGCCTCCTCCTGCGGCAGGAGCGCCAGAGCGCGCTCCACGAGGATCTCCGTCTCGGGGCGCGGCACGAGCGCCCGACGGTCGACAGCGAGTTGGATGCCGCAAAACTCCACCGTGCCGACGAGATGCTGGAGGGGCTCCCGCGCGGCGCGGCGTTTCACGAGCGGCCGCAGGCGATCGAGCTCGGGCTCGGTCAACGCGCGCTCGAACTGGACATACAAATCCATCCGTCGCACCCCAAGGACATGGGCGAGCAGCCACTCGACATCAAGCCGCGGAGTTGGAACGCCGGCCTTCTCGAAATAGCCCGTGGTCTTCTGGATCAACTCGAGGATCGTCACCGCTCCGCAGGTTAGCAGGAAGCGCGCGCGGCCTCCAGCGGCGGATCATCGCGCGCCCAAACTCCGCGCGACCCGGAGAGGAATCCTCCGGATTTCCGATTTCGATTGTGTGCGCGGCGAGGTAGACTGCGCGCATGAACGAGGTGAACGCCCCGCTCGCCGCGCATCGCGATCATCGCCGCGAATGGAAAGATTTTCTCTACGTGTACCCCGTCATCTCGCGACGTTCGCACGGGGTTTCGCTCGGGGTGAACCTCAACCCCGACAAGATCTGCAATTTCGACTGCGTCTATTGCGAGGTGGACCGGCGCACCCCGCCGCGCACGCGCATCGTGGATCTTGACCTCCTTGAACGCGAGCTTCGCGCCCTCCTCGACGTCTGGAAGAGCGGCGACCTGTTCCGTGCGCCTCCTTTCGCGCTCGCGCCGCCCGAGGCGCGCCGCCTCAACGATATCGCCTTTTCCGGCGACGGCGAGCCGACCACGTTCGCGCGCTTCAGCGAGGCCTGCGCGCTGGTTGCGCGCGTCAAGCGCGAAACGGTCGGCGACTCCGTCAAGATCGTCCTCATCACCGATGCCGCCGGGCTCGACCGCGCGGACGTCCGCCGCGGGCTCGACATCCTCGACGCGAACCAGGGCGAGGTCTGGGCGAAGCTCGACGCGGGCACCGAGGCGGGGTATCGCCTCGTCAACCGTTCCAGCGTTCGATTCGATCGCATCCTCAAAAACATCGAAGCCACCGGAAAAAAACGTCCGATCTGCATCCAAAGCTTGTTCCTCAAAG
Source organism: Verrucomicrobiia bacterium (assembly GCA_013360985.1). Taxonomy (GTDB): domain Bacteria; phylum Verrucomicrobiota; class Verrucomicrobiia; order JABWAM01; family JABWAM01; genus JABWAM01. The sequence continues at coordinate 1,171 of JABWAM010000326.1, forward strand.
TCCGGGGCAAGGGGCCGCCTCCCGAAGAGATCGCCGCCTACGTGGAGCGCCTCCGACATCTCGTCGCCGCCGGCAGTCGGATCCAGGAAGTTCAGGTGTACACCGTCGCGCGGCCGACTCCCGAGGTCTGGGCGACGGCGCTTCCCGCCGGCGACCTCGAAGCGATCGCGCGACGGGTGCGCGACGCCACCGGCTTGACGGTCGGCGTCTATCCGTAAGATGGGAACGCCGGCGGGCACGGGGCGAAAACGCCTGAGGCGCCTTCGAAGAGATGAAAGGTTGCGCGCCGCGCCGCGCGCGGGTAGTCTCTCTCTTCCTCGCGACCCCATCGGCTAGTGGTTAGGCCACCACCCTTTCACGGTGGATGCACGGGTTCGAATCCCGTTGGGGTCGCCATTTTTATTTTCAGAGGAGAAATGGGTTCTCATGGAAGCCAAAGGGCGAATGCATAACGAAAATGCCTAACAAAGACGCGGTAGTTCGCCATAGTTTAGGGCAAGCCATGGCCAGAAATGCCCTGACGCACAATGGACCCTTGGCGAACAGAAACGGGGGGGGCGTCCCGATGCTCTCCGATGCTCTTTGATGCTCAGGGATGGGGGTATAGGAGCCTCCAAGAGTGCACTTCTCCCCCATCCAGCACTCCCCCGACAGTTCAGTTTTTTGGGTTCCTCGCGGTTTTCAGTGGCGAACTTGGAGTGGCTGGGCGTTGTAGGAGGCCATGGGGAGGGGGAGTTTTCCGGCAACGAGGTCGAGCATGTTGATGAGGGTGAAGGAGGTGCGGTCGCCGCGAGCCTTGCGCTTGACGGATGAGAAGACGCTGCGGAGGGCCTCCATGTAGGCGTGGGGGGTCCTTCGATCCCAGTAGGCCACGATGCCGTCGAGGTGGCGTTCGGCCATGTCCGCCAGACGGGCCATTGGGGTGAGCAGGCCGTCCTTGGCGCGTGAGGAGGCTTTGCGAACCCAGGTGACCCAAGCCTTGAAGCGGCGACGCGCGGCGATCTTGCCCGGAGCCTTCTCGTCGATGTTCTGGAGCGCCAGGCGCATCGAGGAGGCCTGACCGGTTCGCAGGCTCTCCAGGTCGATGCGCTCGTAGCGCTCCCCATCGTGATCGTTCCAGTTCTCCGGGTTCTTGCGGAACAGCCAGAGAGTTCCCTCCAACTGCTGGCGGTTCTGGTCCGTCCCTTTCTTGCGCTCCAACTTCCGCACCCGGTGGACCGCCTCATTGGCGTTGAAGACCACGTGGAACTTGTCGAAGTCGAGGAACTCGGCGCCGTGGTCGGTCTGCCCGTGGGTGCTGCCGAGTTGAACGCCGTGGTGCTGGAGGCGCCGGCAGACGGCTTGGGCCATGAGGCAGGAGGAGGTCTTGGAGATCTCGTCGGCGGAGCCGCAGAAGCAGAGGCCGCTGACGACCTCGC
>JABWAM010000036.1 GCA_013360985.1 Verrucomicrobiia bacterium
GCCTCCCTCCGCGCGGAGCGCCGCGGCGAATCCCGCCGCGCGACGGAGCGGCGCGGGAAAGCCGCGCGGAAAGGTTTGGAGATGGAATCCGCCGTTCGTTTCCGGCGGCGGACGCCGCGGATCGCGCGTCGTCAACGCCCGCACCTCGACGCCGGTGGCGCCGAGGTGTTTCCAAAGTTCGGGGAGCGTGAATGAAGGGCCGCCGTCCTGGGCGTCCAAGCCGGCGATGACATGGACCGCGCGCATGAGACGAGAGGCCCGATCACCGTCGCGACGAAGGAGCGGCGCGTTTCGGGTTCGGCGCGGGCGACGGCGGCGCGGACAGCGCATTGGGCGCGAAGGCTTCTTGGTCAAGGGGACGACCTTGAATCAGACGCCGGCGGATCCGTCCGCTGCCCAAGCGGCGCGCCTCGCGCTTCAAGGCGAGAGACGGCGTGATTTTCGCTTTGCGCTTCAAGACGGAAAACGAATACTGGGCGGCGGCATGAAAATCAAGAAGACGCTCCCTCGCGCGAGGGGGGCCGCGTCCCGGTCGCTTCGCTCGCTCCGATCCGCGGATCGCCGCGATTCGCCGCCGGACGACGCGGACGCGGCGGCCTCCGCGGGGTGGGACTCTCGAAACGCGAGAGGCGCCCCCTGATGCGCTTCATCAATCTGACGGGCGCAAACGAGATCGGGGCGAACTGTTACCTGATCGAATACGGGAAACGACGGTTGCTGCTCGATTGCGGCAGTCATCCCCGCGTTGAGGGGATCGGCGCCCTGCCGCGGCTGGAAGTTCTCGCGGCGCGCCCGCCCGAGGCTGTTCTCATCTCGCACGGGCATCTCGATCATCTCGGGAGCCTTCCCGTGCTGCATGAGCGCTTTCCGAAGGCCGAGATTTGGATGAGCCCCGGCACGGCGGCGATCGCGGACCGCGCGCTGCACAATTCGGCGAGCGTGATGATCCGCCAGCGCTCCGAGATCGATCTGCCGGAATATCCGCTCTTCACGCACGGGCAGGTGGATCGCCTGCTGGAGCGGGCCGAAGCGCTGTCGGTCGGCCGGACCGCCGAGATTGCGGACGCCGAGGTCAGCTTCTTTGAGGCGGGGCATGTCCAGGGCGCCGTCGGCGCATGGATCGAGTCGGAGGGCGTCTCGCTCTTTTATACGGGCGACGTGAAGTTTTCCGATATGCGGATTACGCGCGGGGCGCGCTTTCCCGATCGCGCGCCGGATGCGATGGTCATCGAGTGCACGCGGGGCAATACCCCGTCGCAACCCGACTTCTCCTGGGAGGGCGAGGCGGAGCGTTTCGCGCGCGGGATACGCGAGGTTCACGAGGCGGGAGGGAGCGTGCTCATCCCCTGCTTCGCGCTCGGAAAAACGCAGGAGGTCATGAAGCTGTTTTACGATCTCGCGGAGGAGGGGCGCTTGCCCCGCCAACACGTCTATCTCGGCGGCCTTGGCGTCGCGTACAACGAAGTGTACGACGAGCTTGCGGAGAGCTTGCCGAGGCTCAGCCCGCGCTTCCGTTTGCAGCGCGATCTCCCATGGAAACGGCTCAATCCCCGCGGAGCGGCCGCTTTGGATCTCGAGGGAGGACAGGTCTTCCTTGTCTCCTCGGGAATGATGACCCCCCGCACCTCCTCGCACGTCCTCGCGCGAAGGATGGCGCGCGAAGAGCGACATGCGGTCTTTTTCGTCGGCTATGTGGACCCCGAATCGCCCGCGGGACGTCTGAAGGCCGCCGGGCGCGGCGGGTGCGCCGACCTTGGCGGCGACGCGGGCGCCGTCGAGGTGCGCTGCCGCATCGAGTCGTTCGACTTCACCTCGCACTGCAACCGCGAGCATATGGCCGAGTACGTGGCGCGCGTCGCGCCGCCGCGCGTGCTCCTCGTTCACGGAGATCCGCCGGCGTTGGAGTGGATGCAGCGCGAGCTTCAACGCCGGCTTCCGCGCGCCCGGGTGCTCATCCCGCCTCCGGGAGAGGAGGTCGAATTGGCCTGACGGCTTGGGCGAAGGCTCCAACGCTCCTCTGGAGAAGCGCGGTCAGTCTTCGTTGAACTTGGACAGGAGGAGATGCTCGATTTCGGCGAGGGCCTTCGCCGCGTCGGCGCCGCGCGCGCTGACCTTGAGCTTCGTGCCGCACCCCGCCGCGAGCATCATCAACCCCATGATGCTCTTGCCGTTGACCTGTTCCCCATCTTTCTCGACGGTGATCTCGGACTGGAATTTTGCGGCGGTTCGGACAAACAGGGCCGCGGGACGGGCGTGAATTCCCAGCTTGTTGACGACGACCAGTTGGCGGACCACGGGGGCCGCCTTCTTCGGATCGTGGCTGCTCATGGAGGAGGCGCCATTTTCTGGATGAGGCGACGGTTCAGTTCAAGCGCGGCATTCGAGCCCATGCTCTTGAGCTTCTGATCGAGGGCCGCCACCTCGACGAGGCGCGAGATGTCGCGCCCGGGACGCACGGGGATCGTCACATGCGGCACCTTGATGCCGAGGATTTCGTAAAACTCGCGGTCGAGGCCGAGGCGATCCACGTCCGCGACCTTCTCCCAATCTTCGAGCGAGACCACGATGTTGAGAACCTTCTCGAGGCGAATCGCGCCGACGCCGAACATCGCCATCACGTTGATGATCCCGATGCCGCGCACCTCCATATGGTTGCGGGTGATCTCCGAGGAGGTGCCGACAAGATCGCTGCCGTTCATCAACCGGAGCTTCGTCACGTCGTCGGCGACCAGGCTGTAGCCGCGCTCGAGCAAGGAGAGGACGCACTCGCTTTTCCCGATGCCGCTGCCTCCGCGCAGCATCACGCCGATGCCCTGGATGTCCACCATGCTTCCGTGCTCGGTGCAAGTGGGCGCGAAGTCCTCCTCGAGGAAAATCGTCGCGTGATTGACGAAGCGCATCGTGATCAGGGGGCACTTGAAGATCGGCACCTTCAGTTTGTCCGCTTCCTCGAGGAAGGCCTCCGGCGGATTGATCGAACGCGCGAAAACCGCGCACGGCACGCCGCTGGCGAAGAAGCGGTGTGCGCGCGCGCGCAACAGGCGCCCGGAGATCGAGTGCAGATAATGGTTTTCCGCGAACCCGAAGACCTGGATGCGCTTCGCCGCGAAGTAGCGGGTGAACCCCGCCAGCGCGAGGCCGGGGCGATTGACGGCGCCTTCGGCGATCAGGCGCTTCAGCCCGCCTTTTCCAGCGAGAAGCTTGAGTTGCAGGGCTTCGCCGTGTCGCGCGGAGAAGTCTTCCACGGTCACTTTGGGAGCGGGCATGGGGGAAAGCTGCCAGAGCCGCCGCCGTCTGCCAATCGCGGAAATCGCGTTGAGAAGCGCGCGCGAGGCGGGAAGAATGCGCGTGTGCCGACCTTTGCGCCCGCCGCCCTCGCCCGGACCTCCGCCGCTCTCGCCCTCGCGGCCGCATTGGCCGGCTGCGGGAACGATCCGAATCCGGCGCCGCTCCGCCGCGCGCGCGCCGACGGCCGCCCGTGGATCGTCTCCTATCGCGCCCTTGGCGACGATCCGCGCAGCCTCGATCCTCAGGTGAGCTACGACACGCTGGGGCATGCGGTCATCAGCCTGCTTTACGACACCCCGTTGGAGTACCAGCCCTTCCGCACCGATCCCTACGAACTCCAGCCCTGCCTGCTCGACGCCATGCCCGAGCGGACGCGCGACGCGCGCGGAGGCGACCTTTACACCCTCCGTCTGAAACGCGGGCTGAAATTCACCGACGACCCCTGCTTTGCCGCGACGGCGGGGCGCGGACGCGAGATCGTCGCCGCCGATCTCGCCTACGCTTTCCAACGGATCGCCGATCCCGCCGTCGAATGTCCGGTCCTCTCGGTCCTCCAGGAGCCGCTGCCCGGTCTCGGGGAGGCGTATGCCGCAGCGAAGAAGACGGGGCGGTTCGACTATGACCGGCCGATCGCGGGCGTGGAGATCGTGGACCGCTACACGCTGCGGCTGCGTCTCGCCAAGCCGTATCCGCAGATCCTTTACTGGCTCGCGATGCCGTTCACCGCGCCCGTCCCGCGCGAGGCCGTGGAGTATTACGACGGAAAACCCCACGGAGGATCCGCGCGGGAGCAGTTTCGTTTTCATCCCGTGGGGACCGGCGCGTTTCGCTTGGCCGAATGGCGCCGCGGCCGGTTGCTCCGCCTGGAGCGCCATCCCGGTTACGCGGCCACCCGTTTCCCGACGGATGGCTGGAGCGCGGCCGAGGAGGCGCGCTTCCGTCCGCTCGCGGGAAAACCGCTTCCGCTCATTGACGAAATCCAGTTCTCCATCATTCGCGAAAGCATCCCGCGCTGGTTGCTCTTCCGCCAGGGCTGGCTCGACAGCTCGGGCGTTTCGAAAGATGTATTCGGGAGCGTCCTCGATGCCGCGCGCGAGCTGACGCCCGCCTTTCGCGCCCGCGGGTTCCATCTCCATCGCGACGCCAATCCGGCGACTTTCTATCTCGTCTTCAACATGACCGATCCGATCCTCGGGAAGAACCGCAAACTGCGCCAGGCGATCGCCTGCGCCTACGACCGCGATCTCGCGAACGAAATTTTTTTCAACGGGATCTTTCTCAACGCCGAGCAGATTGTTCCGCCGGGCGTGTTCGGCCATCAAGCGGACCTCAAAAGCCCCTGGCTTCGCCATGACCTCGCCCTCGCGCGGCGCCTCCTCGCCGAAGCGGGGTGGCCCGAGGGACGCGACCCCGCCACCGGCCGGCCGCTGGAACTGACCCTCGACACGACGGTGGACGATCCCGAGAGCCGCCAGATGGCCGAGTTCGAAAAGGGGCAGATCGAACAGCTTGGAATTCGCGTGAGAGTGATCGAAAACCTCTGGGCGCGCCAGCAGGACAAGGTGGACGGCGGCCATTTTCAGATCGTCACGGGCGGCTGGCAGGCGGACTATCCCGATCCTGAAAACTTTTTCATGCTCTTCGCCGGACGCAACGCGCCCCCGCGCGGCAGCAATCATTCCCGCTACGCGAACCCCGAGTTCGACCGCCTTTTCGACCAGATGCGCGTGATGGACAACACGCCCGAGCGGCGGCGGATCGTCCGCCGACTTTCGGCGATCCTCAATGAGGATTGTCCCGTCGTGCTCCTCACGCATCCGGTCGCCTACGCGCTCAACCAGCCCTGGGCGCCGCGCGTGACCTCCAATCCGCTTGTCGCGAATGCCGCGAAATACGTCGCGGTGGACACCGCGATGCGCGACCGCCTCCGGCGAGAATGGAACCGCGCCCCGACATGGCCGGCGTGGGCGGCGGCCGGGGCGCTCGTCGCGTTGGTGGCGGGGGCTTTCCTGTGGAGCGCGCGACATGATGCGTGACTACCTTTTCCGCCGCCTGCTCTCGGCGATCCCGATCCTGATCGGGGTGATGCTCCTCACCTTTCTCCTCTTCTTCGTGATGCAGACGCCGCGGGCGATGGCTCTGCGCATCCTCGGGCCGAAGGTGCCGCCCGAAGCGGTGGCGAACTGGCTTCACCATCGCGGCTACGACAAGCCGCGTTTCCTCAACCTGCGTCCCGGCGAGCGAGTGTGGGACACCCAGTTCGTCCGGCACATGACGGCGTTGGCGCGCTTCGATCTTGGGCGTTCCGACGCCACGGGGGAACCGGTCGCCGCGATGTTCCGCCGGGGGATGATCCCCTCGTTGCTCATCACGCTGCCGGTTTTTCTCGTCGGCCTTTGCCTCGCCGTGAGCGTCGCGCTCCTCCTGGTCCTGGCGCGGGAATCGGCGCTGGATTTCGTCGGCGCGCTGCTCTGCGTCGGGATGATGAGCGTCCCTTACATGGCCTGGGTGATCTTCGGCCAGTGGCTCATGGGGGTGAAGCTCACCTGGTTTCCCGCCTTTGGCTTCGATCTCGCAGGCCTCGGGACGACGCGGTTCCTTGTTCTGCCGGTCGCCCTCGCGGTCCTCGCGGGGCTCGGCGCCGACGTGCGGCTCTACCGCGCCATTTTCCTCGAGGAGATCCGCCAGGATTACGTGCGCACCGCGCGCGCAAAAGGCGCTTCCGCGCGCCGCGTGCTCTTCGTGCACGTCTTGAAGAACGGGATGATTTCCCTGGCGACGCTCGTCGTCGCGTCGCTCCCCTTTCTCATCATGGGTTCGCTCGTCCTCGAGAGTTTCTTCGGAATCCCCGGGCTCGGCAACCTGATGATGAACGCGATCCGCACCTCCGACTTCGCCGTCGTGCGCGCCTCGGTCTGGCTCGGTTCGCTCCTTTACCTCGGCGGCCTGCTGCTCACCGATCTCGCCTACGCCCTCGTGGATCCGCGCGTGCGGTTCCAATGAATCCGCCGCGTCGCGCGCGACTTCAAAAAGGCGGCGGGGCGCGCGGTCATACGTCCATGGTCTTCGGCGCGGGGCGGAGCCCCTTCGGCGCGGGAGGGACCACCCGAGGTTTCGCGCCGCCCGCGGACCAGTCCACGTCGCGGGTGAGATACATGACCGCGGCGAGGGCGAGGAAGAGGCCGATCGCGCCGACGAGGAGCGACCAATCCTGGAGCGTCAGGACGACATAGAGCCAGCCGTAGGCGAGCGCGAGCCACGCGGCGATCTGGCGTCCGCGGCCGGCGCTGCGAAAGACGGCGGCGCAATACGCCGCGACGAGGAGCGTCGAGGCCGCCGAGGCGACGAGGTAGGCGAGGCCGAAGCGCCACAGCTCGGAGAGCGAAAGGAGGAGCAGGTAGAAGAGGCAGAGCGCCGCGCCGACGAGAAGGTATTGGACGGCGTGCATGCGCGCCTTGGCGCGCGCCTCGGAGAGAACGAAGGCCGCGAAGACGAACGTGAAAAAGAGCGCGCCGTATTTGATCGAACGCTCGACGAGCCGGTAGGCGTCGAGTTTCGGCATGAGTTGCACGCCGAAGAGCGAGGCGTTGACCGCGGCGGGATCGAGGCCCGGGGCGGCCGCGTCGGTCCACCGCTGCGGAAAGCCGCGGCCGTACCATGCGGCCTTCCAGATCGCGGTGAATCCCTGGGGAGTGATTTTTCGTTCCGAAGGCGCGAAAGCGCCGCGGAAGGAGGGGTCGGGCCATTCCGAGGCAAGATGGACGACCGTTTGTCGTCCCGCCGGAACGAACTGGAGCGCGCCGCTCCCGCGGAAATCGAGCGGGAGACGGAAGGTCCCGCCGGCCTGCGCCGCGCGCGCGCCGAGGCGCGCGTGGACGCCGGAGGACCAGCCCGGAAGACGTGAGCCTGGGACGAAGGGAATCTCTTCCTTTCCCCAGGCGAGGCGGAGGGTTTCTCCCGCGCCGCGGAGATCGCTGACTGCGAGCGTCACGACCGCGTCCGGCCAAAGGATTTCGTCGGCCTCGATTTTGAGCGGCGCGAAGTCGGGTTTTTCGAAGCGGCCGCTCAAGGTCAACGTCGAACGGTAGACGACGGCGTCGTAGATCCCGCGATGGAGGCGCTCAGGAGCGAGCCGGCCCTCGATGGCAAGCTCGGAGGGGAGGAAAAAGGCGGTGAAGATCCGCGTCGCGTCAACCTCGCGCTTCTCGACCCTGCCTTCGACGGAGATTTCCCTCCAGATCTTGTGGCGCGCGCGATACGGCACGGCGAGGACGGGGCCGAGCACCGCCTGATCGCGTCCCCAGGTCCCGGTGATCTCGGCGACAGCCTCGTGGCGTCGCTGCAGCCTTTCGCGCAGCACCGAGCCGATCATTCCGAGCGGGAGGAGCAGGGCGAGGATGAGCAAGGCGATCCCCGCGAGACGGAACGTCGCCGCATGACGGCCCGCCGAGGCGCCCGCGGCCGCGGAGTTTTGCGGGGGAAAGGAGGAGGCGGACATGGGGGCTCGCGAGGGGGATGCTGCGCCCAAAGAACGGAGAGGTCAACGCCTCTGACAAGGCCCAAATCCCCGCGTCAGGCGTGGAGGAGTCCATCCTCGGTCGAGGAACCTGCGACGCCCTCGCCACATTTTGGGCTCAAGCCGCGGCTGCGGCGCCGCCGGCGGCGGCGTCCTCCCTCGCTTCGCGACCGAGCGGATTTTTCCCAAGCACGGACGGTGGAAAGGGAGGGCGAGGCCGCCGGCCGAGCCGTCGCGCCCCTCTTGTGGAGAGTCGGAAATCTCGACACGACCCACCCCTCCGATCCTCCATGGATGATGAGGAGGGTTGCTCTCTAAAAATCGAGCGGATCCGTGGATTTGGGCAAGGCGAAGAAGCGAGGTCCGTCGGATAAGGCCGACGCCTCACCTCGCGCGCGAAGGCTTCGAAGGTCGCCGCTTCTTCGCGGAGGAAAGGAGGAGGCGCGCGCATTCGGCGGTCGCGGCGGCCCAGATGTCGCGCACGGGGCGTCCCGTTTTGCGCGCGAGGCGGTCGCAATCGGCGAACTCCGGTTTCGCGACGAGGAGGCGCCCCGCGCGCGCGCCGGTCTTGATCGCGACCGGGCCCCACGGGGTGCGCGCGGCGCGCGTTTCGCGATCGAGACAGAAGCGCGCCGAAGGCCTCACGCGGATTCCGAAGGTCCCCGTTTCGCGGAAGAGGGCTTCCGCGGTCTCTTTGGCCCGCTCCGGGTCCGCGAGCACGGTGAAGAGGACGCCGGGGCGGCCTTTCTTCATGAGGAGAGGGGTGAGGAAGGCGTCGCGCGCGCCGGAGGCGAGGAGGCGTTCGGCGGCCGCGGCGAGCACTTCGGGCGTCGCGTCGTCCACGTTGGTCTCGAGCACGACGACCTCGTCCTCTTCTGCGCGCGCGGCGGCGTTGGTTTGGCCGAGAACGACGCGGAGGACGTTGGGTTGCGAGGGATGCTCGCGTTGGCCGCAGCCGTAGCCGATGCGATCCACGGTCATCTCCGGCATGCGCCCAAACTCCTCGACGAATTCGGCGAGAATCGCCGCGCCGGTCGGGGTGATGAGTTCCGATTCGAGATCGATCTGGCGGATCGTGATGCCCTTCAAAATTTCCAAAGTGGCCGCCGTGGGAACGGGGAATCGTCCGTGCGCGCACTCGACGAATCCTTTCCCTTCGCAGGGAGTCGAGGCGGTGATCCGATCGGGCGCGAGCGCCTCGAGGAGGACGCAGACGCCGACGATGTCCACGATGGAATCGATGGCGCCGATCTCATGGAAGTGAACGTGCGCCGTCGGTTGGGCGTGGATCTTGCCCTCCGCCTCGGCGATGCGCCGAAAGACGTTCACCGCGCGCCGACGCACGAAGGGAGATAGGCGGCTCCGCTCGATCCTTCGCCGGATCTCGGCGAAGGAACGGCCGTGCGCGTGGCGTCCGTGGGCGTGGGCGCGCCGCGGCGTCGCGCGCGGGAGATGCGCCTGGAAACGCATGCCGCGCACGCCGCCGCGCAGGGCGCGCGAGAAGGCGAGGCGATACTCGGACGAAAGCCCGAGCTTCCGCAGTTCGGAGACGAGACGCGCGCGAGGGACGCCGAGGTCGGTGAGCGCGGCGATCGTCATGTCGCCGCTGATGCCGCTGAAACAATCGAAATGCAGAAGTTTCATCGCGCGCGAGTCTCGCATGAATGCCGGTCGCCGGCAACGGCGTCGCGCGCGTCATGCGAGAGTTTCTTCGAGCCACCGGCGAAAGGCTTCCGTCGCTCGGAGCGCGGCAAGATCCCGATCTTTCATGAGATGGCGAAAGTCCGAGTAACCGAGCTCGACCGCTCGGCGGAGCGTGGCGAGAGCGCCCTCCTGGTCGCCCGTGAGAGAGAGGCTGCAGGCGAGGTTGTAGAGGACGAGCGGATCTTTCGGGCGTCGGCGCGCCAGGGCGCGATCCGCCGCGAGCCCTTCCGCGTAGAAGCCTTCCTCCGTGTACTGCTCGGCGATGGCGCGAAGGGCGTCGAGGTCGTCCGGCATCGCGGCGACGACGCCCTCGAGCAGCGTGAGCGCCGGAGAACGCGCTTTCATCGGCCGCCCTCCGCGTTTCCCGCCGCCGTGATCTTGGTGATGGCGACCTCGCGAAAGCGCTCCTCGAGTGCTTCGAGGTTGCGATAGTGCCGCCCGTAGACGCGCTCAACGGCCGTTTCGAATTTCGTTCCATTCGCCATCATTTGCAGAAATTCGAGAAAGTCGGCGTCGGGATGATCCTCCATGAGCATCTGCACCAGGCGCGTCGCCTCGGCGTAGAAGGCCGCCACTTTCGCGGGATCGGAGGGGTAGCTTCCCGCGGAGGCGAGTTCGTCGAGCGGGAGATAGGCGGAGGCCTCCACCACGGTCGGGGGAAAATGGAAGCGGTAGCCTTTCGGCCGCGTGTAGGCGGTGAAATGGCGGCGCGCTTGCTGCTCGGCGAAGCCCTCGCCGAGCCAGACCGGCAGCCGTCCGCGCACGAAGCGGTGGACGGCGAGGTGGGCGATCTCGTGGGGAAGCACGATTCCCGTGAAGGGACGCGCCTTCGGAGGAGAGCACACGAAGATTTCGTTGTCGCGGCAGAGTCCGCCGCTCCAGCGGTCCACGCCGAACTTTTCCACGAAGGCGCGCCAGGCGTCGCCGCTTTCGAACAGAAAGATGTGCGCCTTGTTCTCCCAACGGTCCTCTTCCGCCTTCAGATCGCGTTTCACCGCCGCGTAAAACGTCTCCGCTTCTCCGGCGGCGCGCTCGGCCATCCAACGGTGGACGTAATGATAGATGAAGCGCTCGGAGTCCGCGTGTTGCCAGGGGATGCCCTCCATCTCCAAAACCTGTTGTCCGACGCGGGAAAGTTCCTGCGCGCGTTCATGGTCCCAGGAGAGATCTCGCAGCGGCACGGTCCCCGGCGTCGCCGCCGACGCGGAGATCGCGGCGCACGCCGACGCGAGGAGCGCGGCGCGGAGGCGCGAAGCGAATGGAGGGCATGTCGTCGGATTCATGAAGGGCCGGCTTCGACCGTCGAGAGATGGGCGCTCTCGGGCTCGATCAGGATCGCCTCCATGCCAAGGCCGCACCCTAATCCTCGAAATGCCCGGGCGTCAAGGCCCCGCCGCGTCGATCCAAATCCCCGCGTAAGGCGTGGGGGGAGTCCATCCTTGGTCGAGGAACAGGCGACGCCCTCGCAACATTTTGGACTCAAGCCGCTACCGCGGCGCCGCTGCCGGCGACGCCCTCCCTCGCTTCGCGACCGAGCGGATTTTTCCCAAGCACGGACGGTGGAAGGGTAGGGCGAGGCCGCCGGCCGAGCCGCCGCACCCCTCTTGTGGGGAGTCGGAAATCTCGACACAACCCACCCCTCCGATCCTCCATGGATGATGATGAGGGTTGCTCTCTGAAAATGGAGCTGATCCGTGGATTTGGGGATCTGACGACGGATTGTGCAGCCCGCCGAAAAATGCGCCGATGGCCTACGCGGATTTTGCCGAGGCGCCGTCGGGTTTCGCCTTTTCTTTCGGGGCGATTCGTCGCGCCGCCGTATCGCCGGGGTGCGTCTCGCGAAGCCACGACTCGGAGACGCGTCCATCCAGCCAGGCCCAGTTCATCGGAGAGACGTCCGGGTCGAGCATGACGTGATAGAGATGCCAGACGAAGATCGCGAGAACCGCGAGGACCGCTTCGTAGAAGTGAATGGTGGTCGCCACATCGATGACCCAGCGCGGCAGGCCGCGGGTCACGTCCATCTTGAACCAGATGACGAGTCCGGTGACGCCCATGATCGCCGTGCCCCAGAGCACCGCCCAATATTCGATTTTCTCAGGATAACCGAATCGTCCGAAGCGCGGTTTTTCCGAACGACGCCCCATGAGGTCGCGCGCGGCAGCCGCGAGATCTCGCGCGTCGGCGCGTGTGGGCAGGAGGTCGCGCAGGAGACGGCGTCCTTCGCGCGCCACGGCAAGATAGATCAGATGCCCGACGCCGAGGGTGAGCAGAAGGACTCCGGCGATCCGGTGCCCCATCCTCCGAAACTCTTCGCTCGGTCCGCCGAGCCAGGCCACCCAGGATTCGGGATACTTGAGGGCAAACCCGGTGAGCGCGAGGTAGACGAAGCACGAGGCGAGGAGAAAATGCTGGATTCGCTGGGCGAGGTCCATGCGGAGCACGACGCGATCCGGAGCGCGCAAGGATTTCATCGCTTTGCGCCGCCAAACGAGGGCGTTGTGGAGGAGCATGAAGCCGATGATCCCGGAGATCAGCGCGAGATAGAAACGCCGCACCCCACGGTTGATCGTTCCGCCAAGGCCTTCGCCGCCGCCGTGAGGCACATGAATTTTTCCTTCGGTGAAACGGGTGGTCGCGCCGGGATGGCATCGGCCGCAGGTGTTCACCAGGTTCGCGGGATGAACGCTCGAACGCGGATCGGAAGAGGGAAATACGTCGTGGACGCCGTGGCAGCTTGCGCAGTTGGCGGCGCGCGTGGAGCCGAACCGTCCCGCCAGACCGTGATAGCTTTCGTGAAAAGTCGTCACGCGGTCCGAAGGCAGATTGAAGCGGGTGTTCATGCGCTCCGAGGCGTGGCATCGGCGGCAGGTTTCGCCGGAAGTTGCGCTCGGCGAAACGCCCTTGCGCGGCGCGGCATGTTCGGTGTGGCAGTCCGTGCAGGCCGGCGCCTCGCGGGCGCCGGAGGCGAGCGCGCGTCCGTGCACGCTCTCCCGCATTTGCGCAGCAATCTTCGGATGGCACGGCCCGCAGGTCTGCGTCTGTTTCGCGGGGTCGAGCCGCGAGCCGAGGGCGTTCGCCTTCGCGATGTCGTGGACGCCGTGGCAGCCCGCGCAATTGGGCGCGTTCGTTTTCCCCGCCATGCGGGCGCGGGTGTGCGCGCCCGCTTCGCCGCTGCGCATCGCGCGCGCGTGGCACGACGCGCAAGCGACCGGTTTCGCGATGAACCCATCCGCATGCGGGATTTCGGCGGCGTCCGTGTGGCAAGAGACGCAGGCGTTGGCCGCGTGGACGGAGCGTCCGAAAGCCTCGGCGTCCACGAAGAGCGAGATTTCCGCGCCGCGTTTTCCCCGGGGTTTCAAGGCGCGGTCTCCGTGGCAGGCGAGGCACTCCGCGTGGGGATCCTCTCCTCTCGCCGTCTCGATTCGAAGGAGCGAAGCGGAGAGCAGAAGAGCGGCGATGATCCAGGCCGCGAACGCGCGGAACGACGGCGCAGAGGCGTTCCAATTCAAGGGAAGGGGCGCCCTCATCGTCGTGGGAAAGCGAAACGTCGGCGGCGGTTTCCGCCGCCGCCGCCGCCATTCCGCGTCGGAATCACTTCTTGAAAGAGCGGATCAAGGCGAGTTGGTCCTTGATCTCCTGTTCGCTGAGTTGATTCGCGTACCCCTTCTTCATTTTCGAGTGAGGGACGCCGTTCTTGATGGCCTTGAGGATCTCCTCATCGGTCAATCTGGCCTGGACCCCGGCCTTGGTGTAATCCAAGGTTTTCATTTCGGCCTTGCCGGCGCCGTTCTTGCCGTGGCAAGCCGCGCAGTGCTTGTTCCAGTTGGTTTTGGCGTCGGCGGCGCGCGCCGCCGTCGTTGCGCCGAAGGCGAGGACGCCCGCGGCCGCGAGGAGGGCGAGGATGCGAGTCATGGGGGAACTCCTTTCAGGCGAGAGGGGAGGCAGACGGTTCGCGCGCTCGCGGCGCTGAGCGGCCTGAGCATCGGCCCGAATTCGTCTTCATGAGAAAGCTGGATGATAAAATATCGATTAATGAGAATCCTTAATCAAGAAAAAAGATGCTTTCGGCCTTTCGGGCGGAGATTTTGCCTTGGAGGGTGAAGGATCCCGGTTAGCGCCTCGGAGGGCGTCCGGCGGCGCGCCACCACGCGGCGATTTCGGCGGCGCGCGCCGCGTCCAGCTTGCGGAGCCGATCGAGCGCGCGCTCCGATTCGGCGGTGAGATGGAGGCGTCGCAACGCAAGGGCGAGATTGCCCAGGAGCAGGGGATCCTCCGGAGCGACGGCGAGGCCTTTGTCGAAGGCGTCTCGGGCGTCCGCGGTTCTCCCCAGACGGGCGAGCGCCACCCCTTGGCAGTTGCGAAGATCGGCGTCCTTCGGGAGAAGCTCGGCGGCGCGCGCCCAGGCGTCGGCCGCGGC
>JABWAM010000327.1 GCA_013360985.1 Verrucomicrobiia bacterium
ATCCGCTCGGTCGCGAAGCGAGGGAGGGCGCCGCCGCCGGCGGCGCCGCAGCAGCGGCTTCACCACAAAATGTTGGAGAAGCGTCACGCATTTCTCGATTGAAGATGGGTTTCCCTATGCCTTACGCGGGGATTGGGGCCACTTGCCCGTCCGACGATCGGAATCGGCAAGCTTCTCAGCGCGACGGAGCGAGGGTCGCTCCCCGATGGAACTCGGGCATCAGGAGGATGTTTCGACGGACGGCGCTTCCCGCGGCGACGTCGAGCGTGAGCCGCTGCACCGCGCGGGCAAAGCCCCGCATGCTCCCGCGGTAGCGCGTCACGTCGGGCACATGACACTGAATGAGTGGATCCTCTTGGCAGCAAAGGAACGACAAATCGCGCGGGACGCGCGCTCCGTTTTGCGCGAGATGCCCCAAAGCCAGCATCGCGACGCCCGTGCCGGTCGCCAGGATCGCGGAGACCGAAGTCGCGCCATCCCGCGCCTGCGCCATCGCGCGCTCGACGCTGCCCGGGGCGCCATCCTGTTCAAACGTGAACAATCGTCCGTCTGCGCGCGCGCACACCTCGATTTCCTCCCGGAGAGTTCGCTCCAACCGCCGCTCCCCCACCCGCGCGTGGCGGTTGAGGAGCAATCCCACGCGACGGTGTCCCTGACGAAGGAGAAGACCGGCGGCATGACGAGCCATGGCCTCATACGCGAAATCCACAAACGGGAGATCCAACCCTTCCTCGGCGGCGGACGTCAGGACGACGGGCAGGCTGCGCCGCGCAAACCAGGCCTGAATCTCCGGGCGCGCGCCATGAAGAATCCAGCAGGCGGCCGGCGGCATCCTCGCGAGGCGTTCGAGCATGGCGAACGGATGCGCCTTTCGAAGAACCGGTTCGCTGTGAATCTCGATCCGGTACCCTTCCTCGGCGAGGCGGCGTTCCAGTTCGCAGAAGCAGTAGAGCGACCGGTAGGAGAGATTGTCGAAGGGCAGCGTCGAGAGCACGCGGATCGTTCGCGAGGCGGCAGGGCGACTCCGACGGCTGGCCGCCGATCTCATCACGCGGCTCGGGCGGCCGGGCTCGACGCGAAGGAGCCGTTCGCGGCGCAGTTGGGCAACTGCCGCGGCAATCGTGGGGCGGCTGACGCGAAACCGATCGGCGAGGGCGCGCTGACCGGGGAGCGCCTCCTTCCATTCCCCGCCGAGGACCTCGTCGCGGATCAGATCGGCGACGCGCGTCGCAAGCGATCGTCGATCCGGAAGGCGCTTCATGCGCCTCAATCTAGAAAGGGACCGGATGGAAGTAAAGGCATCCGGCGTTTTCATGGCGTTTCCTCCATGATCTGGTCAACGCCGTTGGCCGGTATTTCCGATTTGCCGGACCCGCGGCGCGCGGTCAGACTCGGGTGATGCGTCTCGCTTCTCGCGTCGGCACCCTCGGACTCTGCCTCCTGCTGCCTTCCGGGCACGGCCAGGCCGCGGGGGACTCCAATCCCGGCCACCTTCGGATGGCGATGGTGAGCATGAAGAGCGTCTACTCCGATCTCGAATCGAACGAGGCGGCGGGCGCCGCGATCCGTCAAAACCTCGATCGCCACCTGTATTTCGTGGATCGGCTCGCGGCCGAAGGCGTCGAGTTCATCGGATTCCCCGAGTGCTCGATCAACGGCTATCGCTACAGCGATCGCATGGTGTGGCTGAAACAGGACGGGCCGGAAGTCGGCGTTCTGGCGCGCAAGGCCGCCGAAAAAAACGTCTGGATCGGCGCTGGATTCGCCGAGCAGGACGCCGAGGGAAGGAAGTGGGAAATCCAGGTCGTCCTCGGTCCCGACGGCGCGATCGCCGGCTGGCATCGCAAGAACTGGTTGACCAAAGAAAAGAATTACATCGAGGCGAGCGAGGACCACCACGTCTTCGAAGTGAAAGGCGCCAAGATGGGCATTCTGATCTGCGCCGACGGAAGCGATTTCCGCAACCTCAAGGCGACCGCCGACGCCGGCGCCCGCATCTTCTACGCGCCGCATGCGAACACCACGGGAGGCACGATCGCGAAGTGGTACGCCTTTCGCGCGAAATGGGGCGGCCCATGGAACGCGACGCCTTCGCTCGTCACCTGCGAAAAGGAAAAAGTCGAGATGCCGAGCGGCGGGTGGATCGCCGGCCTGAAAGTCTTCGCCGCCCTTTGCAACCATGCGGGCCTCTACAATCCCGAGGATCAACCGCCCCCGGGAACCGACGCGAACACCGGCTGGGCAAGCGGCGCGTGGTTCATCGGGCCCGACGGCGCCACGCTCGCCCAAATGCCCTCCTCCACGGACCGGAACGACAGCAAAGAATTTGTCCTCATCCACAACGTGCCCCTCGCGGCGCCCTGACGGGTTTCCGCCGGACGAAAGAGCGGGAGCGCCTCGCCCGAGGCGCTGACCCAAATCCACGGATCAGCTCGATTTTCAGAGAGCAACCCTCCTCATCATCCATGGAGGATCGGAGGGGTGGGTTGTGTCGAGATTTCCGACTCCCCCACACGAAGGGTGTGACGGCTCGGCCGGCGGCCTCGCCCT
>JABWAM010000328.1 GCA_013360985.1 Verrucomicrobiia bacterium
GGCGGCGCCGCGGCCGCGGTTTGAGTCCAGAATGTTGCGAGGGCGTCGCATGTTCCTCGGCCGAGGATGGACTCCCCCCATGCCTTACGCGGGGATTTGAGTCGCCTCCGGCCACTGGATTTCCTCCGCGCGATCCGTCATGATCGGGCGATGGAAAACGCGGCGACCTCCCGGAGCAAGATGAACTTCACTTGTCCGGCGCCGGCTCGAATCCGCGGCGCCCGCGTTGGAGAGAAGCTTCCCGACCTGATCGGAAGACCCATGAAGACGCGCCCGCCGCGCCGCCCCGTCCGCTATCACCTGCGATTCCAGGCATCTCTCA
Source organism: Verrucomicrobiia bacterium (assembly GCA_013360985.1). GTDB lineage: Bacteria > Verrucomicrobiota > Verrucomicrobiia > JABWAM01 > JABWAM01 > JABWAM01. Next base: position 323 of record JABWAM010000328.1, read on the forward strand.
CGCCCTCCGCGCGCGAGGACGCCGCCCTCCGGCGCATCGTGAAGACCGCGCGAATCGACGAGGTCATCTTCATCGCGCCCCATGCCGAGGAGCGATCTCCGGGAATGGGTTCCTTCGCGGAACGCGACCGGGCCGTCCGCCGCCTGAAACCTCTGTTCCGATCGCTCCACGCGAAAGGGATCCCGGCCTCGCTCAACATCTGGTGGACGATGGGGTTCAGCAACTTTCCCAATTTTCCGCGCGACCTGCGGTCCCGGTTTCCTTTTCGCTGGGCGGTCTCCGCGGAAGGCCGAACGAGCCGGTGCATCGCCTGCCCCCGGGATCCGGCGTGGAGAAGGCATGTCCTCGGGATCTTCCGCCGCTTTGCCCGCCTTGCCCCTGCCTGCCTGTGGATCGACGACGATGTCTGCGCCACCCTGCGGGGAGACGTCTCCTCTCCATGTTTTTGTCCCAATTGCCTCGCGGAGATGGAGCGCCGAACGGGCAGACCTTTTTCGCGCGCGCGACTGGTGCGCGCCATCCTGAAAGATCCGCCCAATCGCTTGCGGGAAACGTGGCTCGCGTTTCAAGCGCAGATCATCCGAGACATCCTGCGCGACCTTTCGGCGGCTGTTCATCAGGTAAGCCCATCCACCCGCATGGGGGCGATGTGCTCGCCGATGGAAACGCACAACGCCGAGGGACGAATCTGGTCGGACGCGCTCCAAGCCTTGGGGCCGCCGGCGCCCTGCCTCCGCCCGCACCTGGGCCCTTACACGCAGAGCGCGCCGGAGGCGTTGGCCGCCGGATTCAACTCCACCCTGCTCGCGCAATCCGTGTGGCCCGACGGGACGCGGATCATGCCGGAGATCGACCACTGGCCGCATACGCGTTTCGCGAAATCGGCGCGCTGCATGTTCACGCAAATGGCGCTCGCCCAGCTCATCGGGATTCCGGAGATCACCCTCTCCATCAACCGCTACGCGGGCCGTCCCGATCTCGAGCGCGATCGCGCCTGGGAGATCACCCTCGGCGAGTCCAAAGATTTTTATCAGGCGATCGCCAACCTCGGCATCGCGCGGGAGGAGATCCAGGGCGTCGGCCTCTTTTTTAGCGAAGAGATTTGCCGCCACACGCGCGGCGTTTCCGAAGGCGCCCTCCCGCGTCAACTCAAGCGGCAGAGGGTGTGGGACGATCTGTTGCCCCTCTTGGGGATCTCCATTTCCCACGCCGGCCATGGCGTGACGGCTTTCGGCGGGGAGCAAGTTTGCTGCCTGGACGCGGCCGCCCTCGAACGCGTCTTCTCTCGCGGAGCGCTGCTCGATGCCCGCGCCGCGGAATGCATGCTCCGCCTCGGGCAGGGCGCGTTGGTGGGCGTGAAGCAGCGGTTGCCCAATGCGCGGGCGGTTCTCGAGACCGTCGAAGACCCGCGCTTCGGACGGCTCGTGGGCGATCCCGTCAACCTGCGGAGCGTGGGAAGCGCATGGCAATTCCGCTGGAGCCCCGCGGCCCGCGAAGTCTCCCTCCTCCGCGGCTACCGATGGGAACGCACGGGGCACGGGATCATGCTCTTCGAAAACGCCCTCGGCGGGCGCGTCGCGGTGCTGCCTTTTGACGGCAACGAGCGCGCCTTCACCACGCCGAGCCATCTCAACTGGACCCGCCAAGCGCAACTGATCGACATCTTGGAGTGGTTGGGGAGAGCGCCTCTTCCTCTCGTGGTCCACGAGGCGCCCATGGTCTATCCCATCCTGATCCGTCAGGCAACGCGCCTGATCGTCGGCATCGCGAACCTGCATTCGGATCCGATTCCCCGACTGCGGTTCACCGTGCGCAAACCCTCCTTTCCCATCCGGCGCATCCACGCCCTTCGCTCCGATGGACGATGGACCAAACTTCCGGCCATCCTGCGCGATTCTTCGGAACGATCCCTTTCCGTCGAGGTCAGGCGGGAAGTGCGCCACCTCGATGTGGCCGTGTTGCGTCTGGAGGGTATGGGTTGCGGCGAAAAATGGGCCTGACACTTGCGGAGACCCTTCCATGGGGAAAAACGCGCGCGACCCGGGCAAGAGAGCCGAAAAAACCCAAATCTCCGCGTCAGGCGTGGAGGAGTCCATCCTCGGTCGAGGAACATGCGACGCCCTCGCCACATTTTGGGCTCAAGCCGCGGCCGCGGCGCCGCCGGCGGCGGCGCCCTCCCTCGCTTCGCGACCGAGCGGATTTTCCTCAAGTATGGACGATGGAAAG